>JALYQL010000278.1 GCA_030855855.1 Bacteroidota bacterium
TTATTTCCGTTCGCAGGTTCTTTCACCCCGAGAATTTTTAATGGTGTAGTAAATTATTGCCCTTCAGGTAGTCAGCCTTGTGAAGCTGCCTCCACGCTTTATGCAGGCGGAAATGGAAATGACGGCAGCATGTTCGATGTTACTTCCGCTGTTGACATTTCTGTAACCAGGTTTTCTGTAAATATGAACGGAACCGGCTTCATGAAAATTTATTACCATACGGGAACATATGTCGGAACATTATCCACACCGGGCGCATGGACATTGCTTGACAGCGCGCTTGTGGCTTCTGTGGGTGCCAATACACCAACCATACTTCCGATCCTTTCAAGTGTAAATATTGCTGCAGGGCAAACGATGGCTTTTTACATTACAGGAAACGGTTCTGGAGCTTCTTTAAATTACACCAATGGAACTGCTGTTGGAAATGTATATACCAACGACGGAATTGTTTCTATCAGAGAAGGTTCCGGCTTAGGTTATCCATTTGCAGGACCTGGAGCATCACCACGTATATGGAACGGAACGATCGACTATTGCGTGGCAACCGGAATTGGTTCTGAAGTTTCTGCAGGCCAGGTTCAATCATCAATCTATCCGAATCCTGTGAATAACGAGGCAACACTTCTGATTGATTTTGTAAACCAGCCGGAAAATGTAAGCGTTCAGATCACCGACATAGCCGGTCGCACCATTCAGATGTATCCGAATGTAATCGGAAACCAGGTTAAAATCGATGCAACCGGAATGCCTGCAGGATTATACTTTTACACGATATATTCAGGAGTCAACCAGACGGGCACCGGTAAATTTATCGTCGAATAATTTTTCTCTTTTTTTTTATAATCCCGGGAATGAAAGTTTCCGGGATTTTTTTATAAAATATTGAAGTTGAAAGCACTCTGCACCGATTTTCACTTGAATAATCATATCTATTGAGTATATTTGTTAGTCTTTTGAAATCCCCAATCCCACACAATTACATTACTAAAACCATGCAGCAAAAAGGTCAGGTAAAGTTTGTCAGCTCCTATAAGAATGAATTCTGGTCGGAGCTTAAGCGTCGCGTGGAGGCTTATTTCATTGAAAATAATGTTTCCCGGAACTACAACTCGTCGATGGTGATAAAATCGATCATCCTGATGAGTGCCTATATTTTTCCTTTCGTTGCCATTCTTGTCTTTCAACCTGAATACTGGATCAGCCTTGTGTTATGGAGCCTTTCCGGATTAGCAATGGCAGGCATCGGCATGAGCGTGATGCATGACGCTAACCATGGCGCTTATACAGGAAGTAAAAAGGTAAATACTTTTATCGGCTATTCCCTGAACCTTCTCGGTGGCTCTTCACACAACTGGAAGCTGCAGCACAATATTCTTCACCACACCTACACGAACATTGCCGGCCTCGACGATGACATAGATGAAAAACTGGGCATGCGTTTTTCGCCACATACCAAACAACGTGGTTTTCAGAAAGCTCAGTTTATTTACGCTTTTCTTTTTTACGGAATCATCACATTGTACTGGGTAACGCTGAAAGATTTTGTCCAGTTTCGTCGTTATACCCGCAACGGTGTTAACCCGAATTCAAAAGGTGAAAATGTGTACCTGCTGCTGAAAATCATCACCAACAAGATTTGCTATTTCTTCGTAACATTTGTCGTGCCGGTGTATTTTCTTGAAATTCCGCTATGGCAGATCGTCACTGGTTTTATGCTCATGCATTTTATTGCGGGAGTAATCCTTTCTGTGGTGTTCCAGATGGCGCATACAGTGGAACATACTTCACACCCGGTTCCCGACGCAAATGGAACAATTGAAAACTCATGGGCCGTTCACCAGATGAACACAACAGTAAATTTCGCGCGCGACAGCAAATGGATTTCGTGGTACGTCGGCGGACTTAATTTCCAGGTCGAACATCATTTATTTCCGAAAATATGTCATGTCCATTACCCGGAGATCGCGCATATTGTAAAAGAAACTGCTGAAGAATTCGGTGTTCCTTATCTTGAAAGCGGAACATTCGCCCAGGCCTTCCGTTCACACATTGTCACTTTAAAACGTTTCGGCGGACTTCCTCCTCTTGACGAAGTGATTGCGGGATAAACTAATTTCGTGTTATGGCAACTTTGCTAAAGTGAGCTATAAGCTGTGTCTGAGAAACGCATCTTATAGCTCACTTTCTTTTTACAGCTATCTTTCGGAATAATTATGCCGGCACGAAAAATCCCTTTTCCGTTTATTCTTGACAGGCTGCACGCTCTTGATCCGGTAACAAAACCAATGTTCGGCTCTTATGCTGTGTATGTCCGCGAAAAGATCATGCTCGTTCTCCGCGAGCGCGAAAATCATGAAGATGCAAACGGAATCTGGCTCGCGACATCGAAAGAGCATCATGCCTCGCTGAAAAAAGAATTTCCTTCGCTTCAATCCATCTACATTCTTTCTGACGGCAAAAATGAAACCGGATGGCAAATGATACCGATGGATGCAGATGATTTCGAAAGTGCCGCCGATCATGTTTGTGATCTTATTCTCAAAGGCGATCAGAGGATTGGAAAAATTCCGAAAGCACGGAAGAAAAAGAAATCCACACTCAACTGACAACTGGTTACTGATGGCGAAAACTTACCTTGAAGGGACTATAAAATGCTGAAAGCGAAAACAGCTTTACCTGCTTTTTTATTTGCAGCTTGTCTTTACTCCTGCACTGCTGCGGATAAAAAAGAAACGCCAGGAACTGATACAGTAGCTGTACAAGAAAAACACGCGTTTGTCAGCGACGTAAACTATGCGTGTACGATCAACAACGATTCAACGCCGTATCACGGAACATTGAAAGCATCTGTTTGCTGGAACGATGGAAAGGGAAAAAATGTGCTGGTCATTGCGGAAAGACCGCAGTATTTCTGGCGTGATGAAAATAAGGCGATGGGAAAGCTGGCGCCGGATGATGAAAGTGAAGAAGTCGCGGAATTGTTCGCGTGGCATTACATTTATGAAGCGAAAGAAAATAAATGGAAAGCATTATGGACGCTCAATGATTTTATTTTCGGTTGCTGCGATGTGAACATGGAATATCTTCCAGGCACTCTGCAAATAACAGATCTCGACACAAACGGTGTTGCTGAAAGTATTTTCACCTATTCTACTTCCGCGGGAACAGGCCCAATAGATAATCCCTGGGATGGAAAGCTGATGCTTCATGTTAATGCAGAAAAATATTCTTTAAAAGGTCCGATCGGCCATATTGCGTCTTCTGACCAGGAAAATATTCCGCCGCAACCTTTGTTCTCGGAAAATTTTGTCAGTGCAGATCCCGCGTTAAAAAAACACGCTTTGGAAATGTGGAATAAAAGCACAGCAGTCCGGGATTCCATTTACCAATCGAAATTTGGCACCCAATGATTAATTTCCACCTGCACATTTGCACATCGCCATATCCTCACATCAATTTTTCACCCGCTCCAAATAAATATCCTTCCCGCCAAAGCTCCCGCCACGCGAATAACCGCTCAGAATAATATTTCCGCGATCGGCAGCAATGCCATAACCCGCATCATCCGCATCTGTACCGAGCCAGCTTTCTCTATTGACGCTTCCATCGGCGTTGATTAAAAGCAAATACACATCTTCCGCAAAGTTGGGCCGCGAATTGCTGCGGGCGACAATTCCGTATGTTGTTCCGTTCACACACATGTCTTCGCTGCCATCATGCGCTACTCCTCCGTAATTGTAATTCCATAATTCTGTACCATCGTGCGCAATCGCGCGCAGAAAAACATTGTGCGTGGAAATCGGCGAAACAGATCCTGCATGACCCGAAACTACCCAGCCGTTTCCATCAATGGCAGGAGCTACAGCATGTGGCTCATCGTAATCAGGAGTGCCGTAATTATAAAATGCAGTTTGCTGCCCACTGTCATTCAGCAGCATTAAAAATCCATCCGCTGAATTTGTAAATGTGCTCTGTGTATAGCCGATGACAGTGAATGTTCCGTTTGCATTTACACACGCCGACATCGCGCCGTCACCACCTACTCCACCATAATTATGCGACCAGAGCGAATCTCCGTTATTATCGAGGCGTACTATCCACGCATTGTCATCATTGCCGCTGTTAGAAATACCGGAGATCAGAAAACCATTGCCAACAGTCATAATATGAATAGCGTCATCGTTATAAACTCCGCCATACGTTTTTGTCCAGAGCTCATTACCATCTGCATCTGTTTTCACGATACAAAAATCAGTACCACCCGCGCCGGAACTATTGGTGTAACCTCCAATCACAAATCCACCATCAACCGTTTTATCGAACGACCATGTGGTTTCATTTCCGGCTCCACCATAATATTTTATCCAGCGCTGATTTCCATCGTGATCGGTCCGCAACAGGAAAAAGTCTGTTCCTCCATTCGGTCCCGCACCGTAACCGCACACTGCAATATCTCCGTCGCTTAACGCTTTCACCTGCCGCCCGGTTTCATCGCCGCTTGTTCCATAGTAATGAATAAACGGCATGTCGTCAGCAATAGTCTCCGGATCTTTTTTGCAGGAACAAATTATTGCGAGAAAAAACAAAACGGGAATTGCCTTTTTCATGGAGAATAAATATACGGAGGAATGGGAATTAATAATCATTAATTTGCACTCACGATAGTTATCAGAATAATTGATTCCCGGATTGAAAAAGCAAATCCTTCTTTATGGCCTTTGCCTCGCAGCGCTTACCGGTCTGCTGAAGTGGCTGGAATACCGTTTCCTTATCACCACTCACGCTTTTGAAATTTATGCGGGATTGATTGCTTTGTTTTTCACCGTGCTCGGCATCTGGGCGGGAAGCAAGCTAATCAAACCGAAACAGGTCAAAGAAGTTGTGTTTGTGGAAAAGCTGGTGACTGTAAATGTTCCGCAACCCGTTTTTTCCGAACCTGATCTGCAGGAGATCGAAAAAAGAGGTATCAGCAACCGCGAACTGGAAGTTTTACAGCTGATCGCAAATGGCTTGTCCAACCAGGAAATTGCCGACAAGCTGTTTGTTTCGTTGAATACCGTCAAAACCCATACTTCCAATTTATTCATCAAGCTGGATGTCAGCCGGCGAACGCAGGCCATTCAAAAAGCCAAATCGCTTCGTATTATTTCCTGAACTAAAGTATGAATCGCTTGAATTCCAGGTAAATCATACTTTCGGGTGATGCAATTTGCGCTTTGGAATCGTTGTTTTGTCCCCGATTATTCAACCCATTAACTATCCATTAAAAAACAATCTAATGAGAAAAATCGTCTTAACCTACGGACTTATTGCATTCGGAATCATGTTCCTGATGATGCACGTGCCGCTCGCATTTGCCAGCGAGAAGTATTTGGAGTACGGTATGGTCATTGGCTATACAAGCATGGTCCTCGCTTTTACATTGGTTTTTTTCGGCACAAGAAGTTACCGCGATAATATCCAGCATGGCGTTATCAGCTTTGGCCGCGCGTTTGGCGTAGGAATATTGATCAGTTTAGTTGCTTCGGTTTTATACGTTATTGTGTGGATGATCATTGAGCATTACATCGTCCCCGACTTCTATGAGCAATACGGAAGGTATGCCATCGAATCAGAAAAAGCATCCGGGGCAAGCGCAACTCAATTGGCTGCAACACAAAGTGAGCTGAATTCCATGATGGAAATGGTCAAAAATCCTGTGGTTAAATTTCTGTTTACATTACTCGAACCATTACCCGTGGGATTGCTTGCTACGTTGGTCACTGCATTTATCGTGAAAAGGAAAGCTGTTCCGGCTATTCAATAATGATGATTTGATTTTCGAACAAAAATTAAAATATAATGAAAAAAACAGGGTTACTGATTTTAATTATTGCGACTTCCTTTTGTTTTGGTTTCGCAGTGAAGAGTATAGTGTATAAAGAATCTAACAACCACGAAAAGATGAAAAAAGTTACAGGAATCGGCGGTATCTTTTTCAAATGTAAAGATCCCGGGAAAATGAGAGAATGGTATCAATCCAACCTTGGTTTAAATACCAATGAATACGGGGCTGTTTTTGAATGGTATCAAGGCGCGGACAGCACAAAAAAAGGATTTACCCAATGGAGCCCGTTTTCTGAAAAAACAAAATACTTCGCACCGTCAACAAAAGATTTCATGATCAACTACAGGGTTGCAGACATGGATGCACTTCTCGGAGAACTGAAAAAAAACGGGATAACAATTGTTGATTCTGTTCAAACCGTTGAGTATGGGAAATTCGTTCACATTCTTGACATCGAAGGAAACAAGCTTGAGCTTTGGGAACCGAATGACATTGAGTTTGAAAAATCAGGTAAACAGATGGGGGCCAGGACAACAAAATAACAAGTACTATATTTTCAGAAAAATAGTTTTCATTCGGAATGTATTCCTGAATATTAATTGGGCGTGTCCCCGTGTTTAGCGTCACGACGAATCGTGACGCTAAACACGGCGCCGGGCTATCCGCTGCAAGTCCTCACCTGAAGTATAAGCTGCGCATAACTTCAGGTTCCGGGCTTTCCACTGCTATCCACTCACGCAAAACAAAAGCATTCTTGAAAAATATCTGCAACGTTGCAGAAATCAATAACCGTGAACTAAAAAAGCATGAAACCCCGGGCGTTTTCAGTTAGTCTTAGATCTCCTTAGCTGTTGCAACAAAAAAAAATCCCGTCCTGGTTAGACCGGGACGGGATTTTTTTGACTAATAACATTCAGATTCTTAGAACTTCTTCTTTCCGAATTTTTTCTTGCGGTCTGTTCCTTCGCTCATTAAATTTTTCCAGTCACCGCCATCTCCGCGATCAGCTTTGTCGGGCTTGCCGAAACCTTTGCCGGGATTTTCCGAAGGTGTAGAACGGCGTTGTGGACGATCAGCTGACGAACCAAAAGATTTTTTCTCATAAGGTTTGTCAGAAGACGAACCGAAAGATTTTTTCTCGAAAGGTTTTCTGTCGCCGAATGATTTGCGCTCATACGGTTTGTCAGAAGAAGATCCGAACGATTTTTTCTCGTAAGGTTTTCTGTCGCCAAATGATTTGCGTTCGCCGCCGAAGCTTCTTTCTCCGCCACCGAATCCGCCTTCACGACGGGCAGGACGTTCACGATCATCACGACTGCTTCCACCGGCTTCATTTTCCGCCTGGTTCACACGTACCGGTCTGCCTTTGTAAGCGAAATCTTTGAATGACTTCATCACTTCACCCGGCTCCATGCCGATGAGCTGGATGAAAGAAAAATTATGTTTAAGGTCGATACGGCCAATGTGTGTACGATCGGTATTCAACTGATCGCAAAGAATGCGCAGTAATTGACCCGGATCCACATTGTCCATACGGCCGATGCTTACAAAATACGTGTGCTTGTCGCCTGTTGCTTCTTCGTAACCACGTTCAGCGCGCTCGGGACGATCAGGGCGATCTGTTCTTTCACGCGGTTTGGTGGAAACGTTAAGATCATGTGATTTGGAATAATCAGCGAAAAGTTTGGCAAGGTTCAATGCCATGAATTTCTCGAGCATTTGTCCTTCCGTCATTTCGCCCATCGCTTCTTTCAGCAGATCGACGTATTCAGCCGGAACAACATTTTCCGTTGGTGTCTCACGCAATTTCACCGAAAACGCCAGCAATTGATTTTTCAAAACATCAACGCCTGCAGGAACTGGTAAATAAATTAATTTTTTCTGTGTGAGTCGTTCTATCACGCGCAGCTTTCCGGTTTCTTTCGCGTGCAAGAACACGATGGAAATTCCGTGTTTGCCTGCGCGACCTGTGCGTCCGCTTCTGTGTGTATAAGCTTCCGGCTCATCCGGCAACTGGTAATGCAACACGTGCGTCACATCATCCACATCAATTCCGCGTGCCGCCACATCTGTAGCAACGAGCATCTGGATAGATTTGCTGCGGAAACGTTTCATCACATGGTCACGCGCCTGCTGTGAAAGATCGCCGTGAATTGCGTCGGCCATATAACCATCGCGCATCAGATTATCGGCAACTTCCTGCGTTTCCATTTTGGTACGGCAGAAAATAATTCCGTAAATATCAGGGTGCGCATCAATCACACGACGCAATGCCGGGTAACGATCGCGGGCCTGCACCACGCAATAAAAATGGTCGATACGTCCGTCCGTTTCCTGCGCGCCTTGTACAGTTACTGTGAACGGATTGGTCATATAGCTTCTTGAAATGCGTTCAACACCGCTTGGCATTGTTGCAGAGAAGAGCCATGTATTTTTTTCTTTTGGTGTTTCAGCAAGGATCGTATCGATCGCTTCACGGAATCCCATGTTGAGCATTTCATCCGCTTCATCAAGCACAACAGTTTGTACTTCGCCAAGCTTCAATGCACCGCGTTCGATCATATCATTCAAACGACCTGGCGTTCCGACAATCACTTGTACGCCACGACGAAGACCTTGAATCTGCATGCTGATGCTTGCGCCGCCATATACTGGAAGAATATTCACACCACGAAGATGCTTTGCGAATGTTTTCAGATCTTCTGAAATCTGAATACATAATTCACGTGTCGGACAAAGCACCAATGCTTGTGGGAATTTTTTCTCTGCATCAATAAAATGCAACAGTGGTAAGCCGAACGCTGCAGTTTTTCCTGTTCCTGTACGCGCAAGGCCTACAAGATCTCGGGGATTCTGAATAAGTTCGGGAATAGCCTGCTCTTGAATAGGAGTAGGTTGTGTAAAGCCGAGGTCAGCAACTGCCTGAGCAAGTTCGGGCTTCAAGCCCAACTCTGAAAATGTTGTCATTGATTAAGTTATCTTGTTTATAAAGGGGCCTGCCTACCGTAGCATGGCAACTATCTGTGCCCCTAATAACTCAAGTAACTCTTGGGTCTCCGGCGGAGCGAGCGCAAAGGTACTCTTTATTTATTCACAAATTACAAACCAGTAATTTGGGTAGCGTATCAGTTTCATTTTCTTTGTGTCTTTGTGTCTTTGTGGCAAAAATACCTGCACGATGAAACTGATACACTACCGGAATTTGAGTAGCTAAAGGCTGATGCCAATAACGCTTAAAAAATTCCTTTTGTTCTAAGCAGCTATTTGTAAAATTGCCAGGCGGAGCGAACCGATAATTTCGCTCCTACGGAGCTTGTTTCATTGGTGTGTATAGAGTTTGTAGTACTGTTTCGTTCCTACGGAGCTATTTTTCTTTTCAAAACACTTCTTTATCCAGCAAGCAACTCCATAGGAATAGGAGCGAAATAGTACTACAAAACAATTGCTCCTTCTCCGGAGCTCCGTAGGAGCGAAACTATAACACTGCTCTACCCCACGTGCCTACCTTACTGACATGGGCTAATGCCCGTTGCCTTTTTCTCTTCCTGTTTCCCGAACCTTAAGTTTGTTCTTTTATTACTGCGGAGGACATGAAGTAAATTTATATCGATGAATAAGGCTTAATCAATTGCGAATAATTTCTCTACGTCTTCCTCGTTCGCATCAATGCAATTTCAGACGAATGACTACCGTGACACTTCCAGATTTCCCACCAGGTTCATCACAAAATCCAATTGTTCGTCCTTACTCATATCCGTATTGTCTAACACAATTGCATCCGGTGCCTGAAGCAGTGGATTTTCTTTGCGATGCGTGTCTTCGTGATCGCGGGAAATTAAATTTTCACGCACTTCTTCAAATGATATTTTTACACCTTTAGCGGCCAGCTCGTCGTATCGGCGATGTGTGCGCACGTCCGGATCTGCAGTCATGAAAATTTTCAATTCAGCACCCGGGAAAACATTGGTGCCGATATCTCTTCCGTCCATCACCACCGCTTTATTTTTTCCCATTTCACGCTGCAGCGCTACAAGGTGCACCCGCACATCATGAATTTTAGAAATGGGGCTTACCACCGAAGAAACCTGCATCGTGCGGATCTCTTTTTCAATATTCCTGCCGTTGAGAAAAGTCTCTGATGATTTTTTACCCGGGTTGAACTTAAATGAAAGGTGAATATCTGAAAGCGCAAGCACTACTTCATGGTCATCGAAATAGCCGTCTTTGATTACACCGTGCTCCATACAATAAAGTGTAACAGCCCTGTACATTGCGCCGGTATCGACATAGCTGTATCCCAGCTTCGCGGCAAGCGCTTTCGCGATCGTGCTTTTTCCACAAGAGGAATATCCGTCAATAGCGATGGTAATGGGTCTCATAACTAAAATTCTGACTCAAAATTAACGAATAATGATTGTAATCAGCGGCCCGGCACCATATAACTGATTCGTAAATCGGGCTTTGTTTATAAATCGTGCATCCCCAATCGCACCGAAGGCGTCCCTTCGGGATAAATCGTAAATCAAATCGTACTTTTACAAAAAAATAGTTTAATGATTCAACCTCCCGTTGCGCTGGTGAACCTGACCCAGGAAGAAAAAGACCGCATCGCTGTAATTTCACAAAAGTCGATTAAGCGCGGCATTCTTATTTATTTTATTCCGTTCGTTGTTTTCGGCGCGCTCGTGGCTTACATTAATGTGAACAGCATTGAGCTCGGTATCGTCGATAAGCCGAACCTGCATGGCTCGCTGAATGTAGCGCTTGCAATTTTATCCCTTCTTTCAGCACGATTGTTTGTGAATGTGGTCATCGCTCATCAGAAAGCTATAAATGCGTGGCAGAAAAAAGTGATCAAAGGAAAAATCCAGGCGAAAGACGGAAAAATCATTACCGTCGTAAATCAAAAAGTAAAGCTGGATAATGAGCAGGCAGAAAAAGTAAAAGCAGGTGATGATGTAATTGTTTCTGTTATGCCGGGCGGAGAATTTGTTTTAGATGTGACAATTGTCAGCCCGCAATAACGCTCAGGAGCATTTGCTGATCTCCGCTTCTGATCTTACAACTGTGAGTGGCTGTATTCCGAATTCGAAAGGCAACATTAAATAACCGCATTCACAGATCAGCTCTTCTTCCGGAACCTCGTCCTGCGAAACTGTTTTGCTGCATGACGGGCACTCAATCTGCTTTCTGAAAATCACATACAAATATACATCATTTGAGGAGCCTCGCCAATGAATAAAATCAGAAACCCGATTGGCTACAGGTCTTAATTTCAATTTCATCCGCACCTTCCCCCGCTCATCACTATTCAGCCCCTGAACTTCTGCAGGTCGACCTTCGGGACCGAACTATCGGCTATATTTGCAGCTCAACCACCTAACTGCTATGTCGCTCAGAAGCACCCTGATTTTGCTGTTTCTTGTTTCAGCATTCAACTCCTTCGCACAAAATCCTGATATTCCTTACCGCTCTGCTTCCAATCCTTATTACTGGAAGAACCGCATGCCCATTCCCGGCTACTGGCAGCAGGATGTGCATTATAAAATCAACGCCTCGCTCGATGATCAGACGGATATTGTAAGTGGTTCGGAAGAGCTGGTGTATTGGAATAATTCGCCCGACACGCTTTATTTCGTTTATTTCCATTTATACGAAAACGCGTTCCAGCCCGAATCCTACACCGATGATCTGCACCGCAACAATGGCTTTGATGTGAAATATGGAAAATATGAATCGCAAAAGCTGGGAACAACTGTAGCGGATCTTACAGTGGATGGTCAGCAGGTAAAAACAGAGCTGGATAATACCATTATGAAAGTATGGCTGACAAAACCATTGCTGCCGAATGCTTCTGTAAAATTCAACATGACCTTCAAAACTTATTTTGATGCCGGTGGAAATATCCGCCGCCGCATGAAGATGTATAAAACATTCGGCTCGAAACATTATGATGTGGTGCATTGGTACCCGAGAATTTCAGTTTACGATCGCAAATTCGGATGGGACACGGATCAGCATCTGACAAGAGAATTTTACGGTGACTTCGGCGTGTATGATGTGGAGATCACTTTGCCGAATAATTATATTCTTGACGCGACCGGCGTGATGACCAATGAGCAGGAAGTTTTGCCTGCCGACCTACGCCAGAAGCTTGACATTACAAATTTCAGGAGCAAGCCGTGGGAATCCACACCAAGTGTAATTATTCCTGCTGACGGCACAGTGAAAACCTGGAAATTTCATGCGGATAATGTGCATGATTTCGCATGGACTACTTCGCCGAATTACAGGATCGGTGAAGCGAACTGGAATGGCATCCGTGTTATTTCATTGGTAGAAGAGCAGCATTGCGCAGGCTGGCAAAACGCCGCATCATACACCGCGCGTGTGATCGAAGTGTATTCGACCGATTTCGGAATGTATGGCTATCCGAAGATGATCGTTGCTGATGCGCAGGATGGAATGGAATACCCGATGCTCACGCTTGATGGTGGCTACGATCCGGATTACCGCACGCTGCTCGCGCATGAAGTGGGACACAACTGGTTTTACGGAATGGTCGGAAGCAATGAAACGTACCGCGCGCTCCTGGATGAAGGATTTACGCAGTTTATTTCCACATGGGCTTACATTAAAATTGACGGCCCGGTTGAAAAACATGGCCAGTATGTTTCAGATTACGTGGCACGGTATAAAGAAGAAACAGACGTGCGCAATCTCGAATGCTACAACAATTACATGTTTGACGCTGCTAAAGGAGATGAAACAGTAATTGATCAGCATTCCGATCATTTTAACGGAGCATTGCGTCATGGCGGCGGGTACGGAATGGTGTACCGCAAAACCTCCACGATGCTTTACAATCTCCAGTATGTATTGGGCGATTCTCTTTTTCTTGCGGCGATACAGCATTACTTCAACCAGTGGAAATTCGCACATCCATACGTAGAAGATTTCCGCAATTCCGTTATCCAGTTTACACACGTCGATCTTAATTGGTTCTTTGATGAATGGCTGACGACAGCGCAGACGATCGATTATGGTGTGGATCAGGTTAAAAAAGGCGACTCGACAGATGTTTACGAAATTACTTTTGAACGTAAAGGACGAATGCAGATGCCGCTCGATTTTACAGTGGTGGCGAAAGATGGTAAACGTTACAATTATTATATTCCCAATACCTGGTACGAAAAACCAACGGCAGCAACTGTTTTACCGCGATGGATCGGTTGGGATAAAATTCAGCCGGAATATACCGCGACAGTTACTATTCCGACCGGCATCAGCAACGTGATCATTGACACGACGCATCGTCTTTCGGATGTGAACATGCTCAATAATTATAAGAAGGCGCCTAAGAAATGGCTTTTCGATTCAAAAATTTACAACACACCTTCGTGGGAATATTATACTTACCGACTGCGGCCCGACATCTGGTACAACGCGTATGACGGCATCAAAGCAGGATTTTTCCTCGGTGGCGATTATATGGGCGCGCTTAAAACATTTGATCTCACTGTAAATTTCAATACAGGAATCGGGCAAACTCAGCTTGAGTCGACAGATTACCTGAATAAGTATGATCATTTTTCTGCCGTATTAAATTACCGCACACCGACAAATCGTTTCGTAAAAAATTCAGCAGTTTACTTTAACGGTCGTCACCTCGACGGGCTTGATGCAGCTACTGCCGGTTTTGAAGTCTGGGATAAAGCGCTGAAGAATAAATTTTTCGTGCAGTACAAAATGATGTACCGTGCAGATTCATCCGACCTGTCATACCTCGTTTATCCGAATGACTGGGAAGTAAATAAATTCAATAACACAGTCACCTTCGGCTACGAGCATCCTTACAATTACCATCATGGAAACGGAAACATCCAGATGAATTTACGTTCGACCGCCGTTGGAAGCGATTATGATTATCATTATTTATCGCTCAATGTGGTGAACAGGAATGACCTCGGCAAGATCAACATCAACACACGCACATTCATGCAGATCGGAACCGGCACACATTGGGCAAGTGAATCAATGTTGTACGGTGCAGGCGCAAACCCGGAGCAGCTGATGGATAATAAATACACACGCTCCGTTGCTTTTTTCCCTGATGAATGGGGCGGTTATGGTCCGGATATAAATCATTTCCATGCCGGTGGCGGATTAAATCTCCGTGGTTATTCCGGTTACCTTATGCCACAATATGACTGGTATGGCAATGTGAGAAATACGTACAAAGGCACTACAGGTTACGCGCAGAATGTAGAGATCGAATACCAGGAGCTTTTCAAATTTATTGCACGAAAAATGCCAAGAGTAAGCTCTGTGATCGGAATCGCTTCTTATGTTTTCGGTGATATCGGCGGAATCAATTTCAACTACACCAGCGAAGGATTAGCGATGAGCGATTTCCGCGCCGATGCAGGATTAGGATTCGCACTTACGATAAAACGTTTCCCGCCGTTGCAAACAGTGAAGCCACTGACGATACGATTTGATATGCCATTATTCCTCAACAGCACACCGTATAATTCGCCGGATCCTTTTCAGTTCAGGTGGGTTGTAGGAATTAACAGGGCGTTTTAGTCATAACTGTTTCTCCTAAATGTAAAAGCGCGTTCCGGTTTAACGGTGACGCGCTTTTACATTCAGAAGAAGTGGCAATGTGCGGAAAAATAGTTGATGATTTTTTTATTGCTTAAAGATCTTTTGGCTGTACACTATTTCACCCTTCACACCTGATGAAATCCGGACAAAATAAATTCCATCAGCATAGTTGTCTAATTCTATAGACGTCTCACGTCCCTTTGCTTCGCGAGAAATAATAAGCTCACCCAATCCGTTATAAATCTCAATATATGCCGATGGAATATCTGTCGAAATATTGAAAATGCCGTTTGAAGGATTCGGATAAATCAAAACAGTATAGCTCGCTGATTGAAATTCAAAGGTTCCTTCAGGCGCGCAAAAATCATCTGTCATCCATATGGCATTATAGACAATTCCATTATCCGCCACCGCAGTGCTGTCGTAAGCCATTGTTCCGGTACCTTCATTAAATTTCCAGTAACCAGTGAGCCCGTTTTCATTTGCTGCATTCAGATTCAGGCACATCTTATTCTGAATTTCAGCCTGCGATAGTGCACGGTCCCAGAAACGCATTTCGTCCATTCTTCCCTGGTAAAAGCGTATACCATCCCACGTTCCAAAAGTGGTGGAATTAGAATTATCCGTTTGCACCGCGATTGTTCCCGCCGGGTCCGTGGATGTCTGCAGCACACCATCGATGTAAAGCATCATTCCTGCTGAAGGATCAATTACACCGGCCACATGGTACCACGTTCCTCCTACCCATGAATTTGAATTGGAACGCACTTCGTGAAGTGTGCCGTTATCGCGCATAAAAAAATGCAGGTAGCCGACATTTCCGACACTGCTCCAATCGGTGCCGCGGATATACACGCCATATTCATGCAGCTCCGTGCCATCATTCCTGTTAATGAAAGTCGAACCGGCAGCAGTTGTATTCTGATCAATCGTTACATCAGGCCTGAACCAGAATTCAATAGAACGGATGCCGGCGTTTCCTGCAGCGGTGCCAATGTCAATGTAATCGCCCGAACCATCATAATGCATAACGTACGAACCGGCAGCCTGGCAAGGAGAATCGACGATCCATGTCATTGCTGAAACATTTCCGTTATAAGCGCTGGCAGTAAGATCGTTTAATACAGTTCCTGAACCTTCATCGAATTTCCAGTACGCAGTCAGTCCGTTTTCATTGGCAGGAAAAAGATTCATACACATTTTAGCCTGAATTTCTGCCGCTGAAATGGCGCGGTTCCAGAGACGCAGCTCTTCCATTTCTCCCTGAAAATATCTCAATCCATCCCATGTTCCGACCTTGCTGGCATTTGTATTATCAACCTGAACCGCGCCTGTCCCTGCATCGGTTGAATTTTGCAAAACGCCATCAATGTAAAGCTTCATCCCTGTAGAAGGATCTATAACTCCGGCAACATGATACCAGGTTGCGGCTGTCCACGTGCCCGAATTTGAACGTATTTCATGTAGCACGCCATTATCACGCATAAAAAAATGGAGATACCCCACATCACCCACACTGTTCCAGTCGGTGCCACGGATATAAACTCCATATTCACGATACTGCGTTGCATCGTTGCGGCTGATAAACGTCCATCCGGTAGCGCTTGTGCTTGCATTGATCGTTACCGCAGGCTTGAACCAGAATTCGATCGAACGGATTCCAGAATTTCCCACGGTAGTTCCGAGATCAACATGCGCGTTTGATCCATTGAAATTGCCTGAATAATTGGTTGACTGGGAAAATGAGGAAAGTGGAACCAGACAGAGGAAAAGAAAGTAAAAAGCTTTCATTGAAGTTTATACCGATTAAGATTTGTATGCCAATGATTCAAGAGTTGCAATATCAAAAACTGAGTGTTTACGGTGTATCCGCGATGCAAGTCCGCAATCTTGAATGTCAAAACGACCGATTTTTAACCCTAGTAGCTTAATCGATATAAACTCTATCAAAGAAGGTTGAGGGTTTGGAAAAGTTTAGTTTAAAGTTAGTGAAAAGTTACTGTCATTCAAGGGTTTCATCTTTCATATAGATAGCAGCTCTATCTTGCTTTTGCTTAAGGGCGCGGAAAAGTTTTAACTTCGTGGGGAAGAATATGTGGGCTCAATATCAACCAAAATGTATAGGAATGAAAATGGATTTTGATTGTGTTTTGCAGCTGCAAAAGTCTTTGTGGCAGGTATTGGAAAATAACTGTAAGTTTTAATGCAGTTGGGCCAATACAAAATTTTAGCACAAAAAATCCGTGTGATGGGTTTTGAAAAACTCTCGGGTGCCTGGGATTTTTTTTTGTATTCAATCAACTTTCCTGTTTTCAAAGCGCGGATTGGTGACTCTTCTTTAAAGACGCTTGTTTTTGTGGGAGAACATCTTCCGCCCCGTATTCCGCGAATGGCGAAGTGGCTTAAGCGAAAATATAAATACCGAATTGTTTTATTGTGCAGCCACGCTGGATACACACCTGCATTTGCCAACAACAGCATTGATTATACTTTTTTATTTCGCAATCCGGTACACCTGCGACGCATCTTGCGCACCCTTCCTCCCATATGGGTTATGCATTCCTTCGCGCCTAAAAGCCATTTCGGCAATATCGCGCGTGAAATGCTGCCGCAGGTTCAGTTCATTCACGATATGCAGGATGTGCTGGCCACTTATTACGGAACAAACCCTGAGACACGCTGGTTAAAACAGGAGCTGCCGCACGAAAAAAGCTGTCTTGAAAATGCAGATGGCGTGATCTCGCACAGCATGGAAGTGAATGAAGGTTTTCGCCGTTACAAAATTTCTAAAAAGCCACCATCCTTGTTTTTTCCTTTGTATTGCGATGGTGATTCATTTTTAAACATCGAAAAAAAAACCGGCGAAGAAATTCATCTTGTATATGCAGGTGGCGTGGCCGGCTCGCATCGTGATGCAAAACATTACGGCAACACCCAGTTCGGGCAATTAATTAAAAAACTGACTTCACAAGGATTACATTTTCATATTTATCCTAGTCCCACAAACGTCCGTGCGGATTACGAGGAATATGAAATCCTGTCAAAAGAAAATCCGCTTTTTCATTTTCACGCACCTGTTCCACAGGAAAAACTCTCAGCGGAATTATCTCGTTATCATTTTGGATTGCTTCCCTTTTTCAAGGAATTATCCGAACAATCCGCAGCAAAATTAAAATTCGCCACAACGCTCAAGCTATTCAACTACCTGGAAGCGGGGTTACCTGTTATCGTTTCAAAAGATCTCGGCTTTCAAAGCTGGATCATTGAACGTTATGGTGCGGGCATGGGCATTGAGCTCAGGGATATTGAATCACTTGGAAATTTGCTCAGGCAACGTGACTATTCTATTATTCAGCAAAAAGTAATTCAGGCGCGGGAAAAGTTATCGCTCGCAAAAAACATTCACCGCCTGGACGATTTTTATTCCCTGGTTAAAAATTCAGCAAAACCACGGTAGCAGAAAAGCACCAACTTAATTTACGATCACAATTTTTTCGGTCGCCGTATATTTATTGGTTTCCATTTGCATAAAATAGACTCCCGGGTTTATGCAAGCTCCTGTAAAACGTACGGCTGTTCCCGAATAAGAAACCTGAACATTTACCACTTCTTTTCCTGCAACATCAAAAAGGTGAAATACGGGAGTGCTTCCGTCTGTAATTCCGGAATAATTAATTTGCAACTCTTCGAGGTTTCTCACAACGTTTGGATAAACTGAAAAACCGGGCACCATTTGGTTCCCGGTGCTGATCCATTGTGGGGTTACTTCAATTGCACAATTTCCGGTTGCACTATTCAGCGCAGATCCTGTAGAATTTTCAAGTACGCAAATATCGTCGACGAAGTAGCCATGAAGATTAAACGAGCAGGAAGGACAATCCAGCGAAACAGTAGTATTAGCATCTGTAAAAAAATTACCAATAGCAATATAAGAATAGCTGCTGTCCGCAATAAAGGTTCCGGATATTGTGATCCAGTTTTGTTTATCGTTAATCACCGTGCTGGAGTATAGCTGGCATAAATTATTCACAGGAAAATTTGGAGTAGTCGCAAACTTCACTCCGAAATTATTTGAAGCGTGCTGTGAGTTATCGGTAAATGAAACCTGCAGCGAAACGGTATAGCTTGCCCCAACCTGCAATGGAGTGATAAGATTTGTATAAATATTTTCCCTGTAATTCGGCTGTACATTCGGAGCCATGGTACAAGTAGCCATATAAGCCTGACCGGTAGCAGCTACCTGGTAGCCCCAGGTGTTTGTCGGAACAGAAAAGTTGGGAGTGCCACAAGCATGCAAATATTCAGTATGATATTGGGGAACATTATTATTCAACGATCTTTTCCAACCGTAACAATGCGTTACCTGGTTGTAAGTGTTCGGACAAGCTGAATCGTTTTCAAAACTATAATTGTTCACATAATTCTGCGCCGACACACCAACAGCACCAATTATAATTAAGAGGCAGGATAGTACTACTTTTTTCATTGGATATTTGTAGGGTTAAAAGAAGAATAAAATCAAAATTAGGCAATATCCGCAGAAACTCTATTTTTACCGACAAATAAAAAAACAGTGAAAAAAGCTATTATCATAGGTGCACGGGCGGACGGACATGCAAAGGTGGTGCTCGAAATTCTATTGGCAATGAAAACTTTCACTGTTTGCGGCTTTGTGGATGATGATCCTGCAAAAAAAGGAATTCTTATTCGCGGTTATCCTGTTTTAGGTGGAATGAATGAGTTGCAGGGGCTGATAAAAAAGCTCGGAATTGAGTGCGGAATCGCTGCAATCGGTCATAATGAAATGCGGAGAAATTTATCACAGCAGGTCGAAAATCACGGATTAGAGCTTATCAATGCCATTCATCCAACTGCGCATTTTGACTCTGACGTGCAAATCGGCAAAGGTTGCTACATCGGTCAGGGCGTGATCATTGTTACAGGCTCTAAGATTGGTAACAATGTGAATATTCACACCGGTACAACTATCGACCACGATAATGTGATTGAAGATGGCGCCAATATCGGGCCGGGCACACATAGTGCCGGCCGCGTGCAAATTGGGAAGGATGCTTTTTTAGGCACGGGAACAATTGTGATTCCTGACATTTCTATTGGGGAAAGTGCGGTCAGCGGGGCGGGAACAGTGATCATCCGCGATGTGCCTGCATTCACCAAAGTGGTAGGCAATCCGGCCAGAACGATAGGAAAAAAGTAATTCCTGATTTTAAGTAACTTCTAAGTGCCGGCGGCAAATTTAAAGCCCGAAAATTTGTAATTTTGCCTCCGATTATGAAAAACATCTTAGTTACCGGCGGGGCCGGATATGTAGGCTCAATCCTTGTGCCGAAACTCCTTGATAAAGGCTACCACGTCACCGTAATCGACCTGATGATTTACGGGGAAGACGTGTTGCCCAAACACCCGAATCTGAATGCCGTAAAGGGCGATATCCGCGACCAGGAACTCCTGCGTAAATTATTGGCCGGTCAAGATGCTGTTATTCACCTCGCTTGCATTTCCAACGATCCGAGCTTTGAGCTGAATCCTACCCTTGGCAAATCAATCAACCTCGATGCTTTTGAGCCTATGGTGCAGATCGCAAAGGAAAATGGTGTGCAGCGTTTCATCTATGCTTCTTCTTCCAGCGTTTATGGAATCAAAGAAGAGCCGAATGTGCACGAAGGTATGGAGCTCGAACCGCTGACGGATTATTCGAAATTCAAGGCCATGTGTGAAGAGATCCTTGCGAAATACCAATCAGACGATTTTACAACTGTTACCATTCGCCCTGCAACTGTGTGTGGCTACGGTCCGCGTTTGCGACTCGATCTTTCTGTAAATATCCTCACCAATCTCGCCGTGAACAAAGGCGAGATCACCGTTTTCGGAGGCAACCAGAAACGCCCGAATATCCACATCCAGGATATGACAAACCTCTATTGCCTGTTGCTTGAATTGCCGAAAGAAAAGATTGCCGGGAAAATTTATAATGCCGGTTATGAAAATCATACCATCTCGGAAATTGCGCAGATGGTGAAGAACGTGATCGGCCAGCAGGTGAAAATTACCACCACGCCAACCAACGATCACCGCTCCTACCACATCTCTTCCGAAAAAATAAAAAATGAACTCGGTTTTATAGCAACGCATACCATTGAAGATGCAGTGCGCGATCTGAAAGCGGAATTCGACAAAGGATCAATTCCGGATTCTCTCACCGATGAAAAATATTTCAACGTGAAGCTGATGCAGCACTCTGAACTTCAATAATACAAAGCCGTCATGTCTACAACTTCTGTTTCTATGCAGGTTCCCTATATCAGTCTCGGACTGCAACATAAAGAGATCAAAGCTGAAATCCTTGAGCGGATTGGCAAGCTGCTCGACAGCGGCCAGTTCATCATGGGTGAAGAGCTGGCGGATTTTGAAAAACGTTTTGCTGAATTGTGCGGCGTTAAATACGCGCTCGGTCTTGCCAACGGAACTGACGCACTTTTCCTCGCGATGATGGCGCTCAATATCGGTAAAGGAGATGAAGTGATTACCGCGCCGAATTCTTACCTGGCTTCCGCTTCATCAATTGCTATTGCAGGAGCGACCCCGGTTTTTGCAGATGTGCTGGATGATTTTAATCTTGATCCTGCAAAAGTGGAAGCTGCCATTACACCGCGCACAAAAGCAATTATCGCGGTGCATTTAACCGGGCGTCCGGCCAAAATGGAGGAGTTGTTGGCAATCGCGAAAAAACATAATCTGCACATCATTGAAGATTGTGCGCAGGCTATTGGTGCAGCTTACGATGGAAAAAGCGTGGGCACATTCGGAACTTTCGGATGTTTCAGCCTGCATCCTTTGAAAAATTTAGCAGCCTGCGGCGATGGTGGTGTCATTACCACAAACGACGACAAGCTGTTCACACATTTGCAGAAAGCACGCAACCACGGTTTACGCAGCCGCGATGAATGTGAGTTCTGGAGCTTCAACTCGCGCCTCGATAATCTGCAGGCAGCGATTCTGAATGTGAAGCTGAACGAGCTTGAAAAATGGACTAACCGCCGTCGCGCGATCGCTGCAGTTTATCAAAATAAACTGGCTGGCGTAGGCGACCTTATTGTGCCGCAGGACGCTGCTAAAGAAAAAGCGGTTTATCATACGTTCATCATCCAGACTTCAAAACGTGACGCGCTGAAACAGCATTTAACGGATCATGGTATTGACTGTAAAGTGCATTATCCGGTGCCTATTCATTTGCAGGAAGCCGCGAAATATCTCAACTATAAAAAAGGAGATTTCCCGGTGACTGAAAGACATACGGATACGATGATGAGCATTCCCGTTTTTGCAGAGCTCACCGACGAGCAGGTCAATTACGTTGCGGATACAATTGTCAATTTTTTCAAAGCGTGAATAAACAGGTGAGGAATGCTTTTCTTGTGAAAGCTCCTGCCGGAATCTTTTAATAGTAAACCCTGTTTCATTGAACTCTCATGCAAATTTTATCAAGCAGCCGGAATTTCACGCTGATGAAAACTGACAATCTATGAGCAATCCGGCCAAGGCGGCAAACGATACGATCAGCGCGCAATTCTTAAAGATCCGCGAAAAGGATAAAGACCAATTCATCAAAGACTGGCTTGTAACCTGGGAATACCAGGAGATCCGCAAAAAAAGAAAGATCGGTTACGACGATGAGATCATCACCGACTTTTTTGAATTCAACAGCGCGGAAGAGCTCGTAAAATGGATGAACTGGTTTGGCGATTCCTATCCTGATTATATCGGCACAGAAAAAGTAAAAGAACTTATCGCTAAAAGCCGCAAGACCGACGAGCAGATCCTTTCGAAGCTGGGCCAGCAATATGATATGACGCGATACGATCATCGCATCGGCATGAACAATGCGCACGATTTTTTATTGCCGCAGATCTATCCTGTTCCTGAACGCAACCGCATTCATACTGTGCTTGATTTCGGAGCAGGTTATGGAAGGCAGGCTAATTTATGGACAGCCGACGGATCAGTAACGTACATCGGCATGGATGCGATCGTCTCTTCTTATTGCCTCCAGAATTTATATTACAAGACGCTCGCAGGTTCAGTGGTGGATTATATCGAAGATCCTGCAAAATTTAAAATTGACACCGGCAAAAAAGGCATTTTCCATTTGCCGACATGGCGCACAGATCTTGTGCCTGACAATTCGCTTGACCTCGTGATGTGTGTGCAGGTATTGCCTGAGCTTAACCCACGGCTTGTTCGTTTTATGATGAAACAATTTCATCGCATGCTCAAGCCGGGCGGCGCGCTTTACATTCGTGATCATGCCTACACATGGAAGCCAACAGGTGAATTTAATGTGGAAAAATATTTGTCGAAAAATGGTTTTGTGCTCGAGTACAAAGCGCACATCATTAACGACAGCGATCTGCATGGCATACCCCGCATCTGGCGGAAGGTCGATCCGAAAGTAGTGGCTTCACAGACAAGAACATTCGATCAATTCGTGCAGCAGATGAAAATCAACCTCGATACGCTGAGCGGAGGACGTTTGAAAAAGTTGATGGGGAAATCACCTAAATCATAATAAGCAGAACCCTGAATACAGCACAGCTCATTCCGGGATAAAAGGTAATTTTACATTTATGAAAACAGTAGTAACAGGAGGATGCGGATTCATTGGCAGTCACATGGTGGACCGCCTGCTTGACGACGGGCACGAAGTTGTGGTAATAGATAATCTTTCTTCCGGCAGCCTGCGCAATCTTGAACATCACAAAGGCAATGCAAAGCTGCAGGTGCTCACAGAAAGCATTTTTGATTTCGACAAAATTGAAAACGCTTTTGCAAATGTGGAATGCGTCTATCATCTTGCCGCGCTGGCCGACATTGTGCCTTCGATCGAGCGCCCCATGCATTACCACCATTCGAATGTGAACGGAACAATTGCGGTGCTGGAAGCCTGCCGTAAACATGGTGTGAAGCGCGTGATCTATGCTGCTTCTTCTTCCTGCTACGGAATTCCTGATCAATTTCCAACGCCGGAGACAGCAGAGATCCGTTGCCAGTATCCGTACGCGGTAACAAAATATTTAGGTGAAGAATATGCCTTGTACTGGGAACAGATCTACGGCATGAACATCACTTCCATGCGTTTCTTCAATGTCTATGGACCAAGAGCGCGGACTTCCGGAACATATGGCGCTGTGTTTGGCGTTTTCCTCGCACAAAAGCTCAACAATAAAAATTTCACTGTTGTAGGCGACGGCAAACAGACACGTGATTTTACATTCGTAACAGATGTGGTGGATGCATGCGTAACAGCTGCTGCAAACAATACTATTTCCGGAAAAATTCTGAATGTGGGCAGCGGAAACACCTATAGCATTAACATGCTTTGCGATCTGCTCGGTGGCGAAAAAACTTATATTCCAAAACGTCCCGGCGAGCCTGATTGCACTTTTGCAGATACTACGAAGATCAATACATTGCTCGGGTGGAAACCGAAAGTGCCTTTTGAGCAAGGCGTAAAGATCATGCTCGACAATATTGATTACTGGCGCGAAGCACCACTCTGGGAGCCCGATACAATTGCGGAAGCTACCAAAGACTGGTTTAAATATTTAGGAAAATGAACCAGAAAATTGTCTCCCTCGACGAGCTTGTAAAAATTACCGCTGAGCTGAAAAAACAAGGCAAAACCATTGCACATTGCCATGGCTGCTTCGACCTGCTCCATCTCGGTCACATCAAACATTTTGAAGCTGCTTCGAAAGCTGCAGATATTCTGATCGTTACTGTTACACCCGACCGCTTTGTAAATAAAGGTCCCGGCAGACCGGTGTTTACAGAATCATTACGCATGGACGCGATCGCCGCACTGCAGGTCGTCAGCTACGTGGCGCTGAACAAATGGGAAACAGCAATTGAAACGATTAAAATTGTGCGACCTGACTTTTATGTAAAAGGCCAGGATTACAAAGACCGCCAGAAAGATATTACAGGCAACATCGGTCTTGAAGAAGAAGCAGTAGAAGCTGCCGGCGGAAAATTTTATATCACCGAAGAAATTCAGTTTTCATCTTCCAACCTTATCAACGAACATTTCAATCCGAACGATGATAAGGTTCAGGAATATCTTACTGATTTCCGCAAAAAATATGACGCGACAAAAGTCATTGCCGAAATTGAAAACCTGAAAAATCTTCGCGTGCTCGTGATTGGCGATACGATCATTGATGAATATCATTATTGCCGCCCGCTTGGGAAATCATCCAAATCGCCGACAATCTCCAGCATGTACCTGCGTGAAGAAACGTACGCCGGCGGTGTGCTGGCGATTGCAAATCACCTGGAGCAATATGCGGGCAAAGTGGAATTAGTTACCTGCCTCGGCGATCATAATACACAGCAGGAATTGATCGATGCGAAATTATCGCCCGGCGTTGAACGGAAATATTTCTTCCGCCCCGATGGCCCGACACCTACCAAGCGCCGTTATCTTGATCTGTACATGAACATTAAACTGTTCGAGGTAACGTTTATGAATGATGCTTACATCGCTGAAAGCATCGAGAATGATATTATCAGTTATCTCGAAACACGTTTGCCGGAATGCGACCTCGTTTTGATCTCTGATTTTGGTCATGGTTTAATTTCACCACGCATTATTTCTTTCCTTGAAAAAAGCGAAAAATATCTTGCCGTGAATGCGCAGACCAACAGCAATAACTACGGCTTTAATTATATCACGAAATACAATAAAGCAGATTACATCAGCATCGACGAAAAAGAATTGCGCCTTCCTTTCGGCGATCAATACGGAAGCATCGAGCAGCTGATTGAAAAACTTTACGCAATCACAAAGTCCGACGACATCCAGATCACGCTTGGTCAGCAGGGCTCTGTGTATTTTAAGAACGGGAAATTTTCACGCACTCCTGCTTTCGCCACACGGGTAAAAGATTCTGTCGGCGCGGGTGACGCTGTGCTTTCACTCACTGCACTTTGTGCGGCCAATAAGGTTAATCCTGAAATCATTACTTTTATTGGGAATTGCACAGGCTCGCTCGCGGTGGAGATTATCGGCAACGAGCATCCTGTCTACAAAAAAGACCTGACCAAATTCATCACACATTTCCTCAAGTAATCCAGCCATGAACGTCACTTCTTTCTCCGACAAATACATCAATGATTTCAAAGCGCTTTTAGAAGGCATTGAAGTCAGCGCACAAGGAAAGAAGCTGGATTACGCTGCCGGTATTGAGCAATCAGTGGAATATGTGCGTGAAGTTCAGTCTGCCAACCGCAAGATCATGCTGCTGGGCAATGGCGGCAGCGCGGGCATAACAAGCCACATGGCTGCCGATTTCTGGAAGAACGGAAAAGTGCGCGCCACAGCTTTTAACGATTCCTCGCTGCTCACATGCATTTCAAATGACCTCAGCTTCGAGCAGGTTTTTTCCGCGCCCATCGAAATGTTTGCCGACAAAGGCGATCTTGCATTGTGCATCAGCAGCTCGGGCTCTTCGAAAAATATCCTGAACGCAGCAGAACAGGCAAAAAAATCGGGATGTAAAGTCATTACGTTTTCCGGTTTTAAGGGCGATAATCCATTACGTGAAATGGGCGATATTAATTTCTACACGCATTCCTATTCATACGGGTTCGTTGAAAATCTGCACCAGTTAATTATTCATAACATTCTTGACGCGAAGCTTTATTGTTTTGACAAAAGGGATATTTTTACACGGAACGAACCTTTGCAGGATTAGCTCCCGGCTTTAGTTTCTGCAGGTTAAACCTTAAGCAGCCAGTGGGGGAAATAAAAAAACAAGGCATACAAAATTCGATCATCTCCTATGCAGGGGTCGCCATCAGCTTTGTCAGCGTTCTCATTCTACAGCCTTTATTTCTTTCACCTGAAGAAATAGGTTTAACCCGTTTTCTTACCGGCATTTCTGCAATGGCAGGGGTCCTCTG
>JALYQL010000279.1 GCA_030855855.1 Bacteroidota bacterium
GCCCAGCGTATCGCGGTAAGAATGCTGGCGGTCGGCATAATTTACATTGGCAACATCCGCGTTTCCATGTTCATTCGCAGAAGTAAAACGCATAGAAGCATAACCATGCTGGCGAAATGGAATATGATCTCCTCCACGCCCTGTGCGATCTTCCGGCGACATGATCCGTATATCAGATTGCACAGCTGCAAACGGATCGATCATTTCCTTGTATTCAAGCTTGATGAAACGCGAATAACCTTTATGAAATGAATTAAAATTGCCCTGCGAGAACAAACGTACCCCAATGCTGTCGATATTTCCCGCACCCGGACAAGAAGGCGCCGAAGAAGTTTGTCCGCAGATCACTCCGCCGATCACATCATTATTCTGAACTGCTTTTATTGTAATTCCTTTTTGCTGCACATAATCTGCGAACGCTTCGGCTCCGTACAGCCCCTGCTCTTCGGCCATTGTCAGCACAAAAACAATGGTCTGGTTATAGCTGTATTTGCTCATCACGCGCGCCAGCTCCAGCACAAGTGCGGAACCGGTTGCATTATCTTCCACGCCCTGCGCGCTGCACAATGAATCGCACAAACTTTCGCAGCGGCTGTCCATGTGCGCTTCAATAATGATGATTCGTTTGTCGGAAGTATCGAGCCCGGGCAGAACGGCAAAAATATTTCTGTGCTGTGAGGAAGTGCAGATCACCTGGTCAAATTGGAGGTAAGACGGAATCAAACGGTTTTCATTTGCGGCGGAGAACTGCGTAAACTTCTGAAAGATCCAGCGGCGGGCAGCACCGATTCCGAATGTGGAAGAAACAGTATCAGAACCTGTATTGCGGTTGCCGAAAGCAGCCAGTGTGGTAATGTATGCTTTCAAAGAATCAGGAGAAACCGCAGCGAGAATTCCGCGTGAAATAGAATCAGGATGATTGAGAATGGTGGTTGCCTGGTAAAGGGCAGGATTATAATTTCCCAGCATTACCTGTTCAGCAACAGGATTTGTGGAAATGATATTGGTCTGCGCGAAAAACGGCGTGGAAATAACGAGCGAAAGCAGTACTAAAATCCGGCGCATGGGAATGAAATCTGGTATGCCCAAATTTAGTAAAATCGGAGGTGAGAACAAAGTGGAAGATGTGCTGATGGGCTGCTGGCGCAATTATGGAATAACGTATCCAAGCGTCTTGAATAGATTTAATGCATCTGCCTTTGCGACAGGCCAGCCTGCTAATGCCGCAGCAGCCATTCCATTTTTGAAATGTGCAACCCATTCTCCTCCATACGGTGTTCCATCGTGTACGTGGAAGTGAGTAGTCATTGACTGACCTGAGGAAGGAATCGTATTAATATTGATAAAAATACCATAATCATCAACCTTCTCTCCGTTCTTATTATTAACTTTTTTGTTGCTGTACTCCTGCCCATGTAGTACACTAAATCCATGTCTGATATACCCTTCAATGTGGTCTATAGTTAATACTTTGTGCACTCCTGGTTTCAATAAAGCTGTAAGCTCTGCTTTTTCTGCTGCTTCTTCTGCAGCTTCCAGTGCAGCCGCTAATGCAATTGCTGCTTTTGCAGCCGCTTCAGCTGCTGCTGCCTCCGCAGCCGCCAATTCAACTGCTGCTTTTTCGGCCGTTTCATCCGCAATTCTTTTTTCTTCTTTTTGCCTTCTTTCAGCCGCTTCTTCCTGCACCATTTTTATAGCAGCCGCATGTTTCGCTGCACTAGCTTCTTTCCTTGCTCTTTCTTCTTCCTCCTTTTCCTGTCGTTTCTGTTCCAGGAATTCTCCTATTCTCGCACCTAATGCAGGAACGTCGTCCACCACATCCAGAAATTCTGCTAATTGCTCAGGGTATAAGCTTTTCATGACGGGTACCAGCTTAGCGTAATCCATCTTTGCTTTTCCAATCAATTTTGAGGGGTCAAGCGCTTGCTGTATCACGGGCTGATGCTGTACTTTTTGAAGGGTAAAGCTATTCGCCATAGCCTGCAGCTTTCGTTGTGCTAAGGTTTCCGCGCGGTTATCTTCGAATGTATGAATCGAAGCGCCGTGTTGCGTATCCGATAGCTGGCTGGCAACCGCCTGGTACTCATTTTTCGGGGTTTTATCAGCGTGCATTTTTAAAGGGGCTTAAATATCAATCCAATTTAGGTAAATAACCGGGCCTGACATTCATCTTTCAATTATAATAGCATATTATCTTTACTTTCAGACATACATCAGACCGGTTTCACAAGGCATTCTTAACCTTAACTTGCGCCGTGAAATTTTCGCACGTTTTGTAATCGCACTCTCCGACGGAAAATGGATTGAACTTTATAAAGAAGAAAAAGAGGTTAAATAAACTGATCACTTTTTCATTGCCATTGTCCATCTATCATTTCAATTTATTAAATAAAACTCCGATGAAAAAAATAAAGAATGCAGCTGTAATGATTGCAGCAAGCCTGATTTTAATTGTGTCATTCACAAATTTCAACAAAATAAAAATCGATACTACTACTCACAAATCAGTTATAATCGGCAAACAGGAATGGATGTCAGAGAACTTACATGTAAGCGCTTTTAAAAATGGAGTTGTGATCAATGAAGCTAAAACAGACGCAGAATGGGATCTGGCAGGAATCAATCAATCTCCTGCATGGTGTTATTATAATTATGATGCTGAAAATGGAAAAAAGTATGGAAAGCTTTATAATTGGTATGCTGTAAATTCCAAGAATGGCCTGGCTCCGAAAGGATGGCATGTGGCAAAGGAAAAAGAGTGGAATGTATTAATAGAATACCTTGGAGGAAGCAGTAATGCCGGCAAAAAATTAAAAAGCACTACCGGTTGGACCTTATCCGAAGGATTAGAGAAATACGGCAATGGTAGCAATGAAAGCGGCTTTAATGCACAGCCGGGCGGACAAGCCTACTCCGGAGCATACATTCACAGAGGAGGAACCGGCTTTTGGGGAATCGGTGAAATTGGTTTATGGTGGGCTGCTGATGGTTTTAAAGACACCGGCAATGCTATAATGTTTAGTATGTCAAATTACACCTATGAAGTAAAACAGGAAAATTACCAAATGAATCGCGGATGTTCTGTTCGCTGTATTAAAAATTAATGGCACTTGCGCATGCAGCTTCGCAGGTTTTCCTGTAATATTGAATTAAGAAAAATAATACGGTTTGCCTGAATTGTTTTTGTGAATAAGAATCAGCCATGAATAATTTCTCAGAGCGGTTTAATAAGCATAGCAATTCGCATTTATTAAAGATCATTGAAAGTAAAGGTGAATATCAGCTTGAAGCAATCTCAGCTGCTATTACTGTTTTGGAAAACCGGCACCTTACCGAAGAAGAAATGAATGCTGCAAAAGCTGACCTTGCACACGAGCAATTTCAAAAAAATGCGTTTTCACAAAAGAAAATAAATATTGCAAATGAGCTGAAAGATTTAGGCGATTCGGTTATTGAAACCATTCATCCTGTCAAAAAAACACCACCAACAGCAGATAAGCTCATTAAAGTTACAGTCGTTATTTTCGGCTTGCTTTTTCTTTACACACTTAATTATGAGTTTGGGTTTATTAAATTTATGTTCACTGATCATTATGTGAAATGGGATCTTTCAACCGTACTTTATTTACTGCCGTTACTGTGGGTTCCGATTGCCACGGTTCTTTTTTACAAGCACAAAAAAGCAGGCTGGATACTCTTAATGATTTATACCTCCTACTCACTCGTTTGCGCACTCATTTTGCAATTAAGTGATCTTTTCAGGTCGCTCTCAACTATTCCTGTGCTCGATGATTTATTACCCAAAGTATCACCGCTAACAGTCATTGCAACGTTTCTCTTCTTCGGAGGATCTTTGCTTTTAATCTGTAAAGCCAATATCAGGGAGGTTTATTCGATAGATAAAAAGTTAATGTTCAAAACAATCGCATTTGGCGCCGTGCTTGCTGCACTTCATATTTACCTGTTATAATATGCTTCAACCATTATAAGCCTGCTTCTGCTTTTCCATTTCCAGCTTCTTCATTTGAAGCATCGCTCCCGTCACCTTTTCTGATTTTTCTTTATCAGGTGCACTCATCATTTCAGCAGGTACTTTGAGAACTACCTGCCACGATAAGCCCTGTTTATCTTTCAGCCAGCTGCATTGCTGCGCTTTTTTATCTCCCCCTGCGGAAAGTTTTTCCCAGTAATAATTTATTTCAATCTGAAATCTGGAATGGAAATCAACTCAGCAGAAAAATGCATGAGAAGCTTGGATTTTTTGTAACAGGGATTTTGTTTGACAAAGAAATCTGATCGATAAATATTTTTGGCCAACTTTGCGTCCTCCTTGGATTTGCAACGGGCTCAAAGTAACACGCGAAAAAAAAGTGTTTCTAAATTTCTCATGTTGTAACTTGCGGCATGAAGCTTACCCACAAAATAAACAAATCTCCAGGTTTTGTTTTTGGTCACCTCACCGACATCCAAAAGTTCGTGTCTGTCCATCCCGTGATTTATAAAATGGAGAATCTGCAAGAAAACCAATACAAGGTCTTTGAAACACTGAAATTCGGATTTATTCCTTATTCATTTTCTTACTTCGCGACTATTGACGGCGATGAGAAAAATCAGCACGTGGTGATGCGTGCGACTGTTATGAAGATCAATAAAATTGAAATGGTATTCAATCTCATGGAAGAGGAAAAATATACGATAGTGGAGGAAGAAATTATTTTTAAATCTCCATTACCAATAAAAAGAATGATGCAATCAATTTTCAGGAAACAACATATGCAGCTGTTTGAGAATATCGGGAGAGTGGAAGGAAAATAAACTATTTCTGTGCGAGTATCGCTTTACAAATCTTTTTCGCAATCGCCGGACCTTCATAAATAAAACCGGTGTACACTTGAACCAAACTTGCACCCGCTTTTAATTTCTCAATCGCATCCTCCGCAGTATGAATCCCTCCTACCCCAATTATCGGAAATGCTTTTCCTGATTTATCCGACAAATATCTTATCACTTCCGTCGCGCGTTTTGTCAATGGTTTTCCGCTCAGTCCGCCCGCTCCGTAAGTTTGGAGCTCGGAGTTTGGAGTCCGGAGATCTGCTCGTGAAATCGTGGTGTTGGTCGCCACTACTCCATCGATTCCGGTTTGTTTTACGATGTCGATGATATCGTCTAATTGTCCATCGGTTAAATCGGGCGCAATCTTTAATAAAATCGGGCGCTGAATTTGTTTTGCACTGTTAAGCGTTTTCAGGCGAAGCAATAATTCGGTAAGCGGACCTTTTTCCTGCAGATCGCGCAGGTTCGGAGTATTGGGCGAACTTACATTTACAACGAAATAGTCAACGACAGGATGTAATGCTTCAAAACATTTTTCATAATCATCACCAGCATCTTCATTCGGTGTGATTTTATTCTTCCCGATGTTGCCGCCGATGATCACATTTGTCTTTCTGTTCTTCAATCGTTCCGCTGCAGCAAATGCACCCTGGTTATTAAAACCCATGCGGTTGATGAGGCCATTATCCTGTGGCAAACGGAACATTCGCGGTTTTTCATTTCCGCCCTGCGCCACCGGCGTAACAGTTCCGATCTCAATAAACCCAAAGCCAATCGCGCCCAATTCATCAAACAACTTCGCGTCCTTATCAAAACCCGCCGCAAGCCCCACAGGATTCGGAAAAGTCAACCCGAAAACTTTTGTCTCCAGGCTTTTATCCTTTACCAGGAAAAGTCCGCGAAAAACAGCCGGCACTCCCGGAATGCGAAAGAAAAATTTCAAAGTCGCGAAAACGAAATGATGAATCTTCTCCGGATCGAATAAGAAGAAGATAGGCTTTAGTAAGAGTTTGTACATCGGCGACAAAGATAATCAGTGGGGAGGATTACCAATTACCCGATTACCGGATTACCAATTTTTCAAAAGTGGCGGCGGCGGGTTCCAGCAGCAGGAAAAAAGTTTTAAGCAAATAAGGAAAGTTCTTTACAACTTTCTCAAGCAAAAAAAAGCGTGATCGAAATCACGCCCTTGACTTTTTTTGCATTCCGACTGCCGCTGCCCCTTTTTTCCTGCCGCTCTACCGCAACGCAATTGGTAATCCGGTAATTGGTAATTGGTAATCCGGTAATTGGTAATTATTGCTGCTTCCCCTTCATCTGCTCCTCTAATTTTTTCTGATCATACTGGCGCTGCTGAAGTATCTGAACATAACGCATGGCACGTTTATCGCCCATTTGTGCGGCGCGGTTAGCCCATTGCAGCGCCAGGTCGAGCTGACCTGCTTTTTCGGAAGCCAACGCCATGTTGTAGCTGGCACGCATTGCCGCTTTCGGATTGGAAGAAACAGCTTCTTTGTCCCAATTGTTTGTCGCGGTTTCCCAGTTATTGTATTTGACAAGCTTGGCTGTAGATTTTAAAACAGGACTACCTTTTTTGTAATACTGGCGAGCTACCCAGATCCATTGCGGTGAAATGCGGTGACCGTATTGAACACCTGCCGAAACCCCGGCACGCGAAGTCATATCACGGCGACTTGGCAAACGTTGATCTGCTGCCACCTGAGTCGGACCTGCACCGTCAAACTGCTGCCGGCTTTCCTGCGTGTATTGATCGACAACTGTTTTGTGCTTCCAATCGTAAACCCGCCAGACACAATATACGTCCACGCGATTATGCGAGCGGAATTCAGGCACCTGCATATTTTCACCGTTTGGGCCGCGTTGCGTGGTCTGCACGACTTCAGAAAAGAAATTGTTATTGGAATCAAATGATTCGAGCACGACAAGTGCGGTGCCTGTATCGTTTCCGATCAGTTTTGCGACTGTGGCCCAATCGAGCGGCGGCATCGTCTGACGGCGCCCGGTTCCTTTGATAGCAGTATCGAGCGCAGCAATGCTGACGGAGTAACGTGGAGTCTGGATCAGCACCTGGCGTAATCCTTCGAGGCAATCTTCAGCGCCCCATTTATCCTGTAAAACGCCTTCGCCTGTAAAAATTCCTTCGAGAACGTTGATAGCCTGGTTACCGTTTCCTTTGCCCGGGCGCGTTCTGTCGGCAAGCACGAAACGTTGAAAATGCTGCGGAAGCATAATATCTGCCGGCTGCAGCACTTGCAAATTAACATGGCCAACCTTACAGGAAGAAACCGAAACCGCAACGGAAGACGCCACGATGATGAATACGAGAAAGCTCGTTTTGAGTAGAGAGTTTTTCATGAGGGGAGAGATATTGATAATGCAAGATTACCAAAATTGTACCAAAAGGGAAAAAATGCAGGAATTATGTGTGCGAATTATCCCGAAGGGACGCCTTCGGTACGATGTATACCGATTACAAGCTATTTTCAGGATAGCCCTGTTCTGAAATCGTCCATTCGGGATAATTCGTACTTATAATCGCAAACCGGCAATCATCAATTCATAAATAAAGCACTGTTCTGAAATCGTAATTCGTACCTCGCACCGAAGGCGTCCCTTCGGGATAATTCGTACATCTTACATCGTAATTCCTAACTAAAAATAGCAAACCGGCAATCATCAAACCGCAAATCCTTTTTTTGTTAGTTCTCTGTTAAAAGAAATCGCCGGACGGCAACCGGTTATAGGCAATTCCCGATATATTTGTCTACTCCAAAAAGGAGCCCCAAGGACCATAAAACAACCACTATGAATCTTCACGAATACCAGGGAAAATCGATCTTAAAAAAATTCGGCGTTCCGATCCAGGAAGGAATTGTTGCTGAAACTCCTGAACAGGCCGTAGCTGCCGCAGAGGAATTGACCAAACAAACCGGCACAGGCTGGTGGGTGGT
>JALYQL010000315.1 GCA_030855855.1 Bacteroidota bacterium
CAATTTCCATAGCGAAAAATGTATCGAAGGCGACAAAGCACTTACTTCCAATAAACAATATCAAGCTTCACAATATCGATCCCCAATTCTAAATGCCGGCGATTGATAAAGGCGTATGCAACAGGTGAATTCTTTTCGTAGAGATAGCTGAATTCGTCTGTAAGCAGATTGTTATGGTATTTTTTCATCGACTCAATTCGTCCCAATGAATCGTAATGGTATTGAGTAATATCTGCTATCGCATCACCGGCGTTTGAAGTGTAGGAAGTTGACGCTGTTCTTCCGGTCGAATCATATTTCCAGGTGGTCACAATACGAATTCCTCCTGCGGTGTATGATTCGCGTGAATCTATAATACGGCCCTGCTTGTCGTAAAGCAGCATCGTTTCCTTATACGGTTTGCCTTCATCATTCAGGCAAAGCTTCTTGACCTGCGTGGGCGAATATTTTTCGTAGGAAAAATCCTCCTGTGAAATGATCGTCTGTACTCCCAAACGGAAACCGGAATGCCCGTGCCCGACATTCGTTTCCCTGCAATGAGTCTGGCGTGCAATCGTACCGTCGGTGTTATAGAGATAATACCAGGTGTGATAAAAATCGCCATCACTTTCGCGGCGGCAGGTCAGCTGGTTTTTGTAATCATAATAATAATTCACAAAAACGGTATCATACACATAGTAGTTTTTAAATTCTTTCCATTCGCTGCGAATACGTTTTCCTTTTCTGACCACCGCGGGATGAACAATAACATCCGTTGTAAAATTCCGTACGCGATTTCTCCAATACATCTGGATACGGCCGATAGAATCAAACTGAAAATATTCCTTAAGGCCTTTATCAGAAATAATACGTTCGTCGGGTTTGTACTGCAGGTTTGTGGTGATGGTCCTGATTTTATAACGAAGAATGCTGTCCGGATTAAAACGCACAGGCACACCGAACGGATCATCATCTACCGGGAGAAAAAGCTGGGCGCTGGAAAAAACAGGGAGAAGAAAAACCAACAAAAAAAGGGCGCGCGCTTTTTTTAACCACCGGTAATTCGACATATTTTCACCGGTAAATACAGGAAAAAAATTAAGCGGATTTTTTTTCTTCTTCATCATGTAGCTTCACTCAAACGTCGGACCACTTCTGCTGCATCTTCCATGGGCAATTGACAGGTATTGTTTTCGCAAACGTAAATGAGCGTTTTACCATCAATGAACCTGTTTTGCAGTAAAGGCAATTCAGACGGACCGGGGCTTCCTGCAAAGATTTGATTTGGAAGGTAACTCTTCCTGAAGACCTCCATCGTTTTATCAACAGTCTTACCAACAATCACAACTTCACGGAATGGAAAGACAACGTGTAATTGCAGCATCATCCAGTTGGAATGGCCGCCCCCGTAGCCGATCATTTCCTGTTTAAGCTGTCGGAGCATTTTCGCTGAACGTTCGGTCCAGTCCGGCTTTCCCATGAAATGACCGAGGTAAAAAAGGTTCCGCGCCATCACCGAATTCGAAGAAGGAATGACATTATCTGCCAGCTCCATTTTACGCGCGATCAACGCCGGATCCTCGTCGGAAGTGAAGAAGAACATCCCGCTCGTTTCATCGTTAAAATGTGTGAATACGTAATCGCAGAGCTTTGAAGAAATATCCAGCCACTGCTCGTCGAAGGTAACCTGGTACAGGCTGATAAACGCATCGATCGCAAACGCGTAATCTTCCAGGAAACCGTTGATCGTGCTTTTTCCGTTTTTCCACGAATGCCAGAGTCCGCCGTCTTTGCGTAGCTGAACATCACGGATGAAACGTGCATTCTTTAACGCAGCGAGCAAAAACTCTTCTTCGCCGAATACCTGGTACGCATCGGCATAACCTTTCAGCATCATGGCATTCCATGAAGTAAGCGTTTTGTCATCAAGTCCGGGGCGGATTCTTTTTTCTCGTGCCGAAAGCAGCACCTCATTCGCTTTCGAAATTATTTCAAGCAATGCTTCAACAGTCAGCTGGTGTCGTACTGCGATTATTTCTTCCGTGTCGCGTCGCAGCAAAATATAATTGCCATGTTCCCAATGCCCGATGCTGTTCACAGAATAATAATCAGCAACTACGGGATACATTTCACCCAGATTTTCTTTCAGCTCATTTTCAGTCCACACATAAAATTTCCCTTCTTCCCCTTCCGAATCGGCATCGAGCGCAGAATAAAAAGCGCCGTTTGAAGCAGTAAGCTCGCGTGAAATAAATTTTAATGACTGGTAAACGACATCTTTATACAATTGTTTTCCGCTGGCCAGGTATGCTTCTGAATACAGCGAGATCAATTGCGCATTATCATAAAGCATCTTTTCAAAATGCGGGACTTTCCAAAGCATATCGGTGGAATAACGTGCGAAGCCACCACCGACCTGGTCGTAAATTCCGCCCATCGCCATTTTATCGAGCGTGAGATAAACATGCTTCTGCACCTGCGGATCTTTATAAAAATGAGCGTAACGCAGAAGGAGTTGATAATTGTTCGGCAAAGGAAATTTCGGCGCACGGTTGGGTCCGCCCTCACCGGTATCAAATCGTGTTTTCCATTGTTCGACCGACAAACCCAATGTTTCAGCAACAATTTCTTCGCCGTTATCTTCCATCACGATCTGCTCGGTTTGTTTTACTCCTTCTGTCAATTCTCCCGCATACTGAAAACATTTTTCAGGATCTGTTTTCCAGAGATCCGCGAGATTGAGCAGCACTTCTTTCCATTTTTCTTTCGGGAAATAAGTGCCGCCATACAACGGACGGCCATCGGGAAGCGTAAAACAATTTAACGGCCATCCGCCTCTTCCGGTCATCAATTGCACGGCAGCCATATACACCTGGTCAATATCAGGGCGCTCTTCACGATCCACTTTTACGCAAACGAAAAGATCGTTCATCATACGCGCGACCGTTACATCTTCGAACGATTCATGCTCCATCACATGACACCAATGGCAGGCGGAATAACCCACGCTGACGAGCATCATTTTATTTTCATCCTTTGCTTTTTGCAGCGTTGCTTCATTCCATGCAAACCAGTTCACCGGGTTATGCGCGTGCTGCAGCAGGTACGGGCTTGATTCATGAAAAAGATCATTGGTGAATTTATGTTCTGTGGAAGACATTTTCAGAGTAATATGTGTAAACTTGTTCTGCAAATTTAATCATTACAAAGCGGAATGAATCTACCTTTTGCTTATTCAGAGCCTGAGTTCGGGGATGGCCCCGGGTTGTACATTGCGATTATATTACTTTCGGCGCTTGGATTGTTTCTATTCAAGATCATACGCGACGGGGCGAAGATTGTGCGCACGGAATATGTTAAAACCGGAAACTCAAGCTACAGTGCAGAAGAAGCGGCCCCGGTGGATCTGCACCTGTTAAATTTTTCCTATTACCGGAAGCTGACGACACAGGGAAGAGCAAGATTTATTCATCGTGTCCTGAATTTTATCGAGACACATCATATCGAAGGGGAAAATGATTTTAATTCCGGCTTTCGTGAAAAGGTGCATGTATCCGCGGCAGCAACACAATTGACATTCGGGTTGCGCGATTTTATTTTTACGCATTTCGAAACTGTACTTCTTTACCCGGGAATTTTCAGGTTGCGTGCTGATGGCCCGCTGATGAAAGGCGCGACCACTTCAAATGGTGTGATCCGCATTTCCATAAAAGATTTTGACGCGGGATACGCCAATCCGAAGGATAAATTAAATGTGGGACTGCATGAATTCGGCCACGCTTTATTTATGGAATTCCTCAGGCTTGCGAATGCAGAAGAATCCAACGAGATGCTGAAAACAAACCTGTTCGCTTATATAGAGGAATCGGACCGCCTGCTGAAGGAAGGAAAGCACAACGATAATTTTCTGCGCGATTACGCTTTTACAAACCGGCACGAGTTTTTTGCGGTATGTGTAGAGCATTTTTTTGAAGCGCCGCAAGAATTTAAAGAGACGCTCCCGGAATTGTACGACGCATTAAAAACTTTGCTGAAGCAGGATACTGCGGGTCAATTGCCTGATTATGCAATTCGTCATGCCGAAAAAGCATTTTCCTGAAAGTTATTTCTTGCAATAGTGATCAGATTCTTCCACAGGATACTTTTTATCCAGGTCGACGTTATTAAAACTTTTTGTATTTCCCCAGGAGAATAATTTTTCAAAAAATGGAGTCAGCTTTTTATTTTTAATCTGCTCCAGAAAATACACCTCGTGCTCTTTCTCTTTTATTCCCATTTCATACAGCACTTTGTCATGCTCTTTAATTCCCAGCGAATTAAAGAACTGCTTCATCCTGAAATATTCGCAGACGTTCCCGCTCTCCAGCCTTCCCGCGAAATAAAACGGCATAAACCAGCCGATCACATAGCAGGCCCACCAGATCATTTTTCCAATGATGTAAAATCTGAATTCGTAAAATTTCGAAACCGGAACATCATACTGCTTCATGATCTTCAGCACTTCCTCGCGATGTCCCCATTCATCCAGCTCAATCTGCCTGATCGCCTTTTTCTCTTCGGGATTTTTCACAGCTCCGGCATGACCGATGTATGCAAATGCCGCTGCTTTTTCAGCTGAGTAGGCTTGTTTAAGAAGCTGAACTAATTCGGGGTGATGTAATTTCACTATCAAATTTACAGATTGTTTTGAGATATCCTGAACGGGTAAAAAGCGCAATAAATTAGTGATTTCTATTCAGCAATACCTATAAGCAGGCGAGCATCACTGTCAATTTATGTTCTTTACTAAAAGCGCACAGGCATCGGGGTTTACCACCAATTTGTCCTGCCGGTCAGCCAACTGCAGATCCGGACGTAAAAAGAAAACAATAGTTGCCTGCATTCATATTAATTAACTGTTTAAAGTATTTATTTGGAAAAGTTACTCTCAGCAAATCCAGCAAAGCCTGTAATTTTATGATAACACAATTTAATTTATAAATTTAACAAATGAAACGTCTCCCGAATTATATCGCATTTATTATCCTGTTCCTTCTGCAGCTGAACAATCTTGCCGGGCAAATAAATAATGATTCGCTCCGGAATATTTTAGAGAAAGAAAAAACAGATTCTGCTACGCTTACCCGTTACGTGAAATTAATGGATAATCTTTCTACATCAGAAATAGATGCATCAGTACTTATCGGTAATTGGCTGGCAGAAAATTCCCTCCGGACTAAAAACTACAGGCTTTACACAATCTCGCAGATAGCACTTGCGCATGTATTTCATTTTTCAAGCGATTTTGTGCCTGCTACAGAATATTACGTGAAAGCACAAATGGCTGCGGAAAAATACGGGTTATACGAGCTGGAGCTGGAAGCGCTGAATGATCTTGCCAACGTTTATTTTCTCAATAATCAATATGAAAAAGCGGAGGAAATGTATGTAAAAACAATTGAAGGGTGCAAAAAACATGGCATCATGGAGGGACTGGCGGTGGGATATGGAAGCCTGGGCACGATTTATTACAACACAAACGATACGGATATTGTTAGAAAGCAAAAGGGGATCGAATACATGAAAATGAGCCTGGCGGCAAGTGAAAGCATGCACGACACGACGCAGCTTATCCGTGTTTACAGCAGCATTGCTTCTATGTATCGTAAGTTAAACCGGCTTGACTCTGCATTGTACTGGGTGGAAAAATCGGGCGATCTGATGAAAGCAAAAAAAGATAACCATGAAGGATATCTCTACCATTATTATCATAAAGGCCTCATTTTATCAGCCATGGAAGATTACCAGGGCGCTATTGCGTGTTTTTTGACAGGAGTGGATTACACCAAAAAATTAAGTGCGCCTATCTGGGAAAGCTCACATTACGATGGTTTATGCAGTGCTTACAAAGCAATCGGTGATTATAAAAAAGCGCTGGAATACGGAGAGAAATATTATCACCTGGAAGACTCGCTGATTAATAAAGAAAATTTCTCAAAGGCTGCTGACATTCAGAATAAATATCAACGCGAGAAAAAGGAGAAAGAAATTATACGACTGAATAAAGACAATGAAATTAAAGCGCTGCGGCTTGAAAAGGAAGCACAAACCCGGAATAGGTTAATTATCACTGTTGTTTAGGTTTTCGTTGTTTTGCTTTTATTGGCAGCATTAACTGTGTTTCTGATCAGAACAATAAACGACCGTAAAAAAGCGTACACCCATTTACAGGAAAAAAACACGGACATCCAGGCCAAAAGTGCGCAGTTGAACAAACAATCGAAGTTGATTGCAAAATATCAAAGCCAGATGAACCCGCATTTTACGTTTAATGCATTGAACAATATCCAGGGATTTGTAATTGATAAGGATAAGGAAAAAGCGGTAGATCAATTGCAGCTCTTTTCCGCTTTAATGCGCCAGACATTAAACAATTTGGAAAACGAAACGATCCCGCTTGACAAAGAGCTAGAATATCTCAAAACATATTTAAAGTTTGAGCAGGAACGATTCACCAATAAGATTACAATTGACATTGAATGCGGGGATGACACGGATGGAATTTTAATTCCACCAATGATGATCCAGCCATTTATTGAAAACGCATTCAAGCACGCCGGACTCCAAAATGTGCGTGATGCAAAAATAATCCTGCAGATAAAGTCAGAAAACGAATTTCTCAAAATTGAGATCAGTGATAATGGAAATGGAATCGACGTGAATAAAGCTGACCTGGTGAAAAATTCACATGCGATCTTTATTATTAAATCAAGAATACAAATCTTATTTCAGTCAGTTAATTCATTTCTGAAGCCGGATTATTTTGAAATAATTTCGACTCCGTCACCAGGGCAAGGAACGACTGTACGATTTTACTTACCGCTTCTTTATAATTTTTAGCTATGAACTGCATTTTGGTTGACGACGATCCGGATTGTATCAGAGTGCTTTCCGGCATTCTAAAAACATATTGCCCGCAAATAAAAATTGCCGGCACAGCAAACTCCATTGCGGAAACGGTCACCCTTATCAATTCAGCTTCACCAGATATTGTTTTCCTGGATATTGAAATCCATAATGAGCTTGGCTTTGATCTGTTTCAATATTTTTCTTCACCGCGTTTTGAAGTGATATTTACCACCGCACACGAAAAATATGCGCTTAAAGCCATAAAAAGCTCGTGTTATGATTTTCTACTCAAGCCGGTAAACATCCTTGAGGTAGTGAATGTAGTTTCAAAGCTTGAAAAGGAAAGGCAGCAACGATCAGAAAAAAATATTGATGTGCTTCTTGACAACCTGAAATCAAAAGACAATACGCTTAAAAAAATTGCCATTCCATGCGTTGAAGGTTATTCATTTATTAATGTAGATGAAATTATCAGCCTTGAAGCGGATGGCAAATACACAAAGATCACAAGCAAAGGGCTGAAATCTACTTCTATAAAAAATATCGGGGAATTTGAAGAGTTGCTGAATTCAGATTATTTTTTCAGGATACACAAGTCGTGGATCATTAACCTGAATTATGTAAAAAAATATCTCAAAAACGATAACCAGGTTTTGCTTTCCAACGACACGATCGCTGATGTTTCATTCAGAAAGAAAGATGCTTTTCTGAAATTATTCGGGAAAGCCTGATTGGATCTACTACCGCATTTTTTTGCTCAGTTAACCATTTCTGAGAGAAAGAGGAATTAGTCCCTTATCAATTTGTATATAAGGAAAATATCTATTACAAGCTTCCGGAGAATGTGATCCAAACCATTCTTTTAAAACGTGAAAAGGATGATGGAATCAACACGATACTTTTTTCAAATAATCCGATCAGCAAATACTGCATTCAGAAATCTGCCGACGAAAAATGTGCCATGATCCATACGGATTTGAGCGAGGATCATGAAGTAGAGGAAGAAGAAGGTGAGCCAACTGTTCCCGAAATCTCTACCGGAATTACCAATGAAGATATTCCTCTTTATCTTGAAAATATCCTCGCAGGTAAAAACTCAAGCCAGTTTAAAGGAAATACGGATTACAAATCACAAAGGCCGAATGATAAAACGGTGCAGGCAAATGTTGATTCTTTTGCACTCCAGAAAGGACCAGCTGATGCTACGGCTTTTTATGATTTTCATTCCCTGCAGATTGCATTCGATCATGTGTGGCATCAATTGCTGGATGAAACGGTAGTAAATCTTAGCGAGCGAATTCATCACGCACAGGAAAATGCAGGAGTAAAAGGAATATTACAAGCCGTTAAGGATAAATCTGATGTTGCTTCTATCGGGCTCAAAAATGTATTGCCCCTTGTTTTAAGTGCGCAGCAACTTTTTGATGAAGAGGTGCCTACAGAAATATCCTCCGCATTTGACATTTCATTTATCGAATACGATGCGCTGACAAGCAATAACAAATCAAAATTGCTTGAGCTTGCGACAAAAACCAATGAATTCATTGACCTGACTTACTAAGAAATTGAGCGCGGTGTGAATCATGATTTAACAGAGTTGCTTGTTGCAATAAATGTATGTCATCCTTACGCTTTAGTGCCGGGACAAAATATCGAAAAGGACACATCGATGAAAAAAAATCAAAAAAAAAAGTAGTACAAAACGATTTCCGTTCCTTTCCGGATTTTTTTAAATTATTTTTATTCAGCCGAATAAAAATCTTGATTTGACAATGGTTACAGACGTAATCCGGAACCATTGTTAATGGATAAAAAACCAAGCTCCCGAACCACTTGAAAAATAAAAAAAACAACAGATGTTTCATTTCGTCTTTTTGTCCTTTACCAGTAAATGGTCATCAATTATATTGAGACTTGAACCTGCTTATAAAGCGTTTATTTATAATCAATCTGGCAACTCACATACCCGGCATACAAAAAAAAACAGCGGCCAAAACTCCTAAAATTCAGCCCCGGGAAACCGATTTAACGGGACATGAAAAAACATTTGCCAATGACACGTCGTTTGTTGACAAAACAACACCAACCAGTTTAAGCAGCATGCATGCCTCTATCCAGGCTAAACTCAACATAGGCCAGCCCGGCGATAAGTTTGAGAAGGAGGCCGACCAGACAGCAGCCAGGGTTATGGCTAAACCCGCCGCTGTTCAGGCGGAATCCACCGCGTCCGAAGACATCCAGCAGATGTCGGAAAAAGAAGGTGAAATCAGCACCAAAAATTTTGTTCAACACAGCTTGTTTGATGATGAGAACGATGTCACCAACGACATGCTCAATGCAAAAGAATCCTCCTCCGCTGAAGCTTCGGATGAGAACGAAGTTCAGGCCAAAGTCTCCGATCAGTCCTCCTCCGCTAAAGCAACGGAGCATAAGCCCGCCGCCAATTTCGAAAACAAACTTAACAGTGCCAAATGCGGAGGTGAAAAACTCCCGGCCGATACTCAAACCGAAATGGAAAACCGTTTTGGTGGAAAAGATTTTAGCAAAGTAAGAGTGCACAACGATTCAGCCTCGGCGGAGATGAACAAGGAGGTAAAATCGAAAGCCTTTACCAACGAAAATCATATTTTCTTTAACAACGGTCAATACAGTAAAAGTGAATCCGGCAAAGAATTGCTGGCGCATGAGTTGACACATACGGTGCAGCAAGGAGCTACGGAGGATAAAGTGCAACGAGAAATAGAGGATTATCAAAAAACAGAAGATGCAGAAAGCACAAAAGCAAATACCGAAGAAGCATTTGCGGATGAGCTTGGAGATGATATAAACCTTGATTCAGTTCCCATCACGGATGAAAGTCCATCCGACAGGCCGGATGAGGAAAAGGACACAGAAGGAACTGAAGAGCTCGCCGGCGAAACAAAACCTGATGCAGACCGTTTTGAAGAAGCTGCTCCATCAATCGAGAGTTCAACCAAAGAAGTAGAAAGCAAGGCCGAAAAGCCTGTTGATGTTGAAGGGATTTTGTCCGAAAAACCGCTAAAAAAAGAAAAGAAAGAGCTATCCAAAAAAGAGATTGCAGGACTGGAAGCAAATGCGGCCTTTAAACGTGCGGAAAAAGTCCGTCCGCCAAAGGAACCTAAAGAAGTTAAAATGCCGGATTTAATTATGCCGGTGAACAGTGAGGGCGATGCAGTTGCATCCGATCCGGCATTGGTCATGAAGAACCAGGCTCTTGGATTAATGATCTCGCAGGTCCGTATGGCTGGTTATGGTTTGCAGGCTGAAGCTGCCGCGAAAAAAGCGCAGTCCGAAGAGCTCAAAGGCACAACACACCTTTTGAGGCAGTCACTCTTTCAAAACGAAGAAAGTCTTGGGATACAACATTCGGCACTGGAAGAAAGAAAAGAAATATTGGCAACATCGAAAGAGCAGCAAGATATCAGTGAATCGAAAGTAACCAAAGCTGGAGCCGAGATTCCGGGTGTGCTCGAAAACAGCAAAAAGCTCCACGAAGAATCTGAGCCTATGGCAGAGGATGTAAAGGAACAGAAAAAAGAAAAAGAACAAGCGGCAGCCGGTTCGAGCGATCCGGACGCTGCGGCGAATGAAGAAGAAACTGCAGGTGAATTGGATAAAACGGCTAAGGATTCATCTTCAATGAACGAGCAATTCAGTGGTATTAAGCAAGATGCTCAGAAAATTTCGGACGACCTGTCCCCAGCAGCAAAAAATAATAGTTTGTCCGCTGCAGACATCGCGATGACCGATGAGAAGCTAGTTCAAACGGAAGATAAATTAAACCAGATAGCCTCACACAATGACGCCGTAAAAGCACATACGGATCAGCTGCTTTCGCTTCCTGACCAGATGATCAAGGAGGCAAATGAACTGGATAAACTTGGTACAAAAAAAGTGAAAGATTCCATGAAAATGGAAAACCAGCTTCATACCATGCAGAAGGGTCACCTCGATCGGATATCATCTGTAAAAGGAACCGGCTTTGCTACCGGCGAAAATGAAACCGCTGTTCAGCAGCAACCGGAGGACAACGGAGCTATTCAGATGAAGCCGGAGGACAATAGTACGATGCAACGTCAAACGGTGGATACCACCGCCGATAATTCTCAGGATCAAATTAACTCAGTTGATGGCCAACTACTGACCGAACAGGAGAATTTAGAGGGGCAGATCATATCTGCTAGTGGTGATTTGAATGTTGGTGAACGCAGCTTAAAGGGAATTACCGACACCTTGGAAGTGGGCTGGGAAGACATTGCTGGAATTCCATGGTATCAGATCGGTCAATCCATTGACGAGGGTAAGGCGATGCTGATGAACAATCCGGGTGAGTTTTTCGCGCAGATGTTCACTAACATGGGTGAGAATATTATCAATTATTTTGCACCGCCTGCTTTGTTACCTGGTGAATCGTATGCGAGATGGGGCTTTAAATACCTTACTAATATGGTGACCGGTTTGGCCATGTTGTTTGGAACTATTGCGCTGCTCTGCGGTCTTTTCCTTGCCGTTGTTGGCATCATTTCTTTCTGGTTCTTACCATCCGGGATTCCTTTCTGGCCATCAATGCCAGGCGTCACAATCATGATGGAAACCTCCGGTGGCTACGCTTTGCTGCTTGCTGAAATTGCGCTGGCCATGAGAGGTGTAATCTTTATCAATGACTTGGTAGGCATGGCCATGGCTTATACGGCTAAAAAGCAACAAAACTATACCCGCATGATGCAGGAAAACGTTTCGGGTGTATGGGCGCCGCTTATGATTATGCTGCCTGCTAAATTCTTCCAGGGAATGAAAGGTAGGTTTGGGGGTAAAAAGGGAGGAGGACCAAAAACGGGTGAGACACCTGCTCCTAAGCAAACGACTCCACCTGTCAACCAGCCTCTGGCTAGCGGTGGTCCAATGAAAAATATGAGCGGCAGCCTGGATGATATGGCACTTAAGGCCAAGACACAGCCGTATTCCGGACAGAACAATACGCTACCAACAACAACTAAGCCCGTTCCGAGCAGCGGCGCAATGAAAAATGCGAGCGGTAGCTTGGACAATGCTGCCTATAAGGCGAGGACGCAGCCTTTGGGTTCATCGAAAAATTCTGGAAAAAATCATAACTTAGCTTCCACTGTTGAAAATCAAACCTGGCAGTCATATGAAGCAAAAATTCGAAACATTTATGGTGAAACTCCTTTCTCTTCAAGACAATATAATGCAATCGTCAACGGTGAAAGAGTGAATGGTGTCGCAGATAATGTTGCAGTAATAAACGGAAAAAATGTAGCTGTAGAAGCAAAATTTGTTAAAGATTGGTCAAAGTCTATTAGAAATCCGAATAGTCCTATTGGTGACAAACCTTTTGCTATCGCCGAACAACAAAAAATGCTATCTCAAGCGCAGAAATATTCAAATGCCTTTGATGAGGTTATATATCATACCAACAGTGCCGAACTTGCTAGTTACTATACACAATTATTTAATAGCGCTGGAATTTTAAATTTATAATTACTCCTTAATTATGAACGAATCAAAACGAGAAATACCCGGATTAAGAATTCAGGAGGGAAGAGAGGTTCGATATATTTCTGACGACGGGAACAATAAGTTTGAAGAATACTTGTTTAAAAAAGTAACAACCCATCTGGATAAACCAATTGCCCAAAACGGTGGGGTCATTTCCGAGAACTGTAAAATTTGGTTGCCCTCAGGGGAATTACTTCATGCTATTTCATACAAAGGAGATATAGAGGGATGGAGAAAGGAAATGGAGTTAAGCACAGAACAATTAGGGCTATGGATAGGTAAAATAGTCGATAGCAATATAAAATTATCCGACGGTCGCTCTTTCCTTGTGGAAGAATGTAAAATCGAATTTTATTAATTCTGTTTAATTTTGGAAGAGGTTTATCTTCATAAATCTTAAGTTTAGTACATTTTTTATAATATCAAATGGCAAGGGTTTCAGGCTGTTTACTTTTGATTTTTTCCTCAGGAGCCGTTCAACGAAACTGTAAACGTTTCGTCAAATACGGCTTCACCAAAATGACTATCTCGGAATTTGAGAAATGGATTGCGGCGTTTAAAGTGGCACGAACTGTCCTTACCGTTCAGCAGCATCACACCTACCTGCCTAACTATTCATCCTTTAAGGGAAGTAACCAGCTTGAGATGCAGAAGTCAATGAAAAATTATCACATTAACAAAAACGGTTGGTCGGATGTTGGACAACATTTTACAACGTTCCCGGATGGTACAATCGTAACCGGGCGTTCCATGGAAACCTCACCTGCTTGTATTTACGGACAAAATTCTAACTCCGTCTGCATGGAACATGTTGGTGATTTTGACAAGGGAAAGGACTCAATGTCTGATGTGCATAAAGACACAATTATACGAATGACAGCAGCACTTTGTACCAAGTTCAATTTGGTAGTTAATTCCAACAGCATCATTTATCACCACTGGTTTAACCTGGCAAGCGGCGAACGAAACAACGGTACAAAAAATAATAAAAGCTGTCCGGGGAGAAAGGATAATTGATAATATCAGGGTCAATAAACCTTTCTCAACGAATCAGCTTTTAAAAGAATTGCAGGAAAGGCTTTCGGCTAAATATGAGTTCACCGTTTTTGCTGCGGACAAAGATTACCACAGCATCAATTTTGGTTTGATGAATACCTTCCGCCAAAAATGGGAACCGATTTCTTACCAGGCAGGAAAATTAGTTAAGACAATTCCGCTTTCGCCTAAAGAAGAAAGAAAATATTCGGTGAAGACAACGCAGAACGTCAAAACAACGCGGAAGCAGGCGCAAAAAAACAATTCGTCGCTTCAGCAGGAAATCAATACAACTTCAAGAGCTGAATCTGAAATCATAGCCAAGGCACACGCCAAATCCAACTTTAACATGAGCGTTAAGCTGGATTATACAAAGATCAGCTCGGAAGTCAGCTTTGGAAAAGAAGCGGAAAAAGAATCTTCTCAAACAAAAAAAGATTTCAGGGAAGCGGTAATTAAAGCCGCCCAGGAATTTAAAGAAGAAAGAAGCATTGAAATTGATACCGAAGAATCGGTTAATTCAGAATACAATGAGTCGGGAACAATTGTAAATCCGAATGATGAATTATCAGTTACTTATTTGTTCTATGAATTACAAAGAAGGTATCGCATTTCCGAACAGCTGTATCGTGTGATGCCTGTTGTAATGGTCGCACAGGAAGTTCCTTCGCCGGATCATATTACAGAAGCATGGGTTGTTGTGCATGATTGGGTGTTGAACAGGGCATTGTTGGATGACAGTTTCAGAAATACATTGCAATATATTGCGCAGAAAAATGTGGGCGATGATTTTTCAATCAGGGAGTTGAGAAAAAACCTAAGACAGCAACGCACCTTAGTGAACAATCTGCAGGTAGAATTTTCCAAATTAAAAAAGCAGGTAGATAATAAATATGCCACACTTCAAAGTCAGACAAATAACCGCATTGGTGAAGAGCACGACAAACGATTCCAGAAATGGTGGTGGTGGTGGGGAAGAAATAACAGGCCGAGTGATCCACCAGATCCGGAAATGGCTAAAGCGATGGAGCAGGCTGCTGATGAAGACCACAAACATGCAGTGGAGCAGGCAGAACGACTGGCTTTATCCGTTCAGCGCGAAGTAAATTCACTGCATCAATTGACTGCAGATTATAATGCTGTTATGCGTGATCATCTTGATCGCCTTACACAAGTCAGGAGATTGCTTACGCATATAAAAGAAAATATTCTTTATTACATGCAGGCGATCTGGAGCATGGAGCAACCAGATCAGCGCTTCATGCGACTTTACAAAGCAAAGGTTCCTTACTTTGAAATAGACAGGTTTTGTGTGCTCCAGGACAAGCCTGTGGATGATGTCTTCGAGCAATTCCGTGAACCAGGAAAAAAGAAGCATGTTGCATGGCTGAATGGAGTTGTGAGAAAAACCGGTGTGGCTCCCAATGAAACGCCCCTCATAGAATACAAGCAGCTTGTGGAAGTAGCAGACCTTGACACTATGCTTGGTTTTAAAGGGAATTATATGATCTTCCCTTTGAAAGAGCACAATGCTTTGACCAAATTAATGGCCGCGCCTTATGTCGATGAAGCGTTTGGTGCAATGGACCCTGATGAGCTGAGCAATATCAATTTAGAAGAATTCTCAAAATACATTTGTTGTTTGCACCATGAAGATCCGGAAGAGTATGAACGCTTAAAGGGTGTGTTGACGGAGTGGCTCACAAAGCTTTTATCTGATCCGCTGCGCAATGGCGATGAAATAATTATTCCGACAGGTTCATTGTTTATTGAAATGCTGCCATCTGATAAATCATTGGCTGGAAGACTTCAAATTGAAGCACCGCGAGTGGGATGTGTACAAAGTGCAGGCTGAAGTGCGTAAGATGGAGCTGGAGAATATCCGGTATGCGGCAAGGTTGCTGAAGGATGAAAGGGAAGATCCTGATGTGGAGAAGAAGATTATTATTGAGGGGAATAATACGGGTATTTTAAATCCGGGGGAGTAAACCCATTATTAAAGAATATCTCATTATGGGAGACGGAGTTTTCGGATCGACAGCATTGTATCAACCGGGCGGCCAGTCAAGGTTAACGGACAATTCGTTAACCTGGCAGCCGATTCCGGAAACTTTCGGGACCAGCATGCCAAAGGATTACGAAGCGACAGCTGATGATAAGCAAGACCGGGAATAAAAAACCGGATGACGATCAGCTTGCCCGTTTTGATCCTGCAAAAAGCACGCCATTAAAGCTCCTGCTTCTCACCTATCTCATAGGTCTTTCCGCAAGCCTGAATACATATGATTATAAAGGGTTAGTATCATTATTAGACAAATTCAGGAAGTTCCTGAAAGCTAACAGTAAGGACGTATTCACATTATTCCAGCTGTTAAAATGGATCCGTGAGGCTGTCACAAATTATGATTTTTCTACGGTCATGCTTTATGAAGCTTACCTCGAAACGTATATGGCGATTGTTGAGTATACAACAGAAAAGGAAAAGGCAGCAAAATACAAGGGCGCGCTCCCTGAACAGGATATTGCCTTTTTCAGATTGGCTTTTACAGAGGAAAAATGGCAGGTTTATGAAATAGATTATCTATCCCGTTTGCTGTTTGCCTGCAGCAACATGGTAGAAGCGCGTAAGACGACTGAATACATGTTCATGGTTCATATTACAGCGGCCTCAAAGGATCTTCGCCTGGTTAGTTTTGTGGAAACTAAATTAATCAGAGAGGCGCTTGAACACAAACTTAAAGTTGATCCCTACAGCTTAAAAGATCGCGAGGTAAACGTGGTTTTCGGACGGTCGACAACTACTAAAAATCTGAAGATCGGCGATTCACTGGATGGATTACATGTTTATTTTATTACCGATCCCTTCGAAGTCGATTTACGATCCAATCCCAACCAGCAAATATTTCTTAAACATCCGAAAATTGACCACCAGATTTTTGAAGTAGAGTACCTGACCATTCACCGAAGACAGGAAAAAGATTTTTTTCGGAAATTATACAATGACAATAAGCACATCATAAGCGCGTCAAAAACCTTCTTCAAGTACCTCGCGTATATGCCGGTGCTGGTAGAGGCTGGTATTGCAGGGCTCGCATATGAAGTGATTATAAATGAAGTAGTAGTGCCAACCATCGCGAAACATACGGATGAGCGGTTAGAGATCCCTTTGGGTTTTCTTGCCGGCGGATTGCCAAAACCAAAGTTCGCTCGCCCGAGTACCCTCAACATTGATGACACTATTTCAGATACTGTAATCGTGACAGACCGGACACTGACGAGGGAAGCAGCAGAAGGTTTAGATGATATAGCAAGAGGAATTTCCGGGCCGGGGACAACGCAGTTAGCATTGGAGAAATTAACACCAAACAAACTTGCCGGCATTCAAGAAAGTGTTGCAACTAAAGTGGATGATTTTGCTGAAAATATTGGCGTTTTAAATAATCCCGCCGCAACACGATTACAACCGGGTCAAAAAATTACGCTGATACATGATGCTGACCAAGGAGCAAAAATCGGGAAAGCGGTTGAGTTAGATGTGCAGGACCTGGGTAAAATAGCTGATATTCGTCATGGTGGTGAACACGGGGAATTATGGCAAAAATTTCTCAGCGAAGAATCCGCTCTTAACGTCAGGGGTAAAAGAATTACCAATGGAGAAATACTGAAATTAAACCCGGAAGGCAGGGCGGAAATAATGGAAAATTTAAAAAAAAAGCACGGGCTCGATGATGCTGATACTATCCTTGCTGATATCGGCGGTAAAGGTGATTTAATAGGCGATGTGGGCAAAGCTCTTACAGGTACACAAGTAGGAATACGGAATAAGGC
>JALYQL010000093.1 GCA_030855855.1 Bacteroidota bacterium
GCGGAATGTACCTCGTGGAAGTGACAAACAATAACGAGCGCGTGGCGACAAAGAAAATGATGATTCAATAATTTTCATTGAACAAAAAACGAAAGCGTCCCGGTTAAACCGGGACGCTTTTTTTACGTATCTTTTTTCAGCGCGACACTCGCAATTGGCTTATCTTTACTTCTGCCTCAACCCAATTTTAAAAAATGAAACAACAATTTACACTTCACGCTATTCTTGTTGCCGGAATGCTTTCCGCCCAACAGATTCCATTCGTAAACCAAACCACTCTGCTTCCGACTTCCGTTCACGGCGGAAACAGCATTGCCGTTTGCGATATGAATAATGACGGCAAAGATGATATTGTCCGCGCTGCAAATGGCAATTCGGTGCAGATGATCGATTACCAGGCTGCGGCGAATGACACGTTTACAGAAGCAGCTTTTACGGGCGTCATCGGAGATCCGTGGGGATTGTGCGTTGGGGATATCGACAATAACGGATTCAATGATGTGATGTGGGGTGATTATGGCACCATCCGCATGATGCACGCGAATGCGACAGGAACAGATTATACCAGCACAAATATTGCAGATCCGTCCAATTTCATTTTTGTGCAGGGCTGCAATTTTTTCGATATCAATAATGATGGCGACCTCGACGCGTTTGTCTGCAATGATGTAGACATGCCGCATATTTATACCGGAGACGGCACCGGCACATGGAATTTCAATCAGTCAATCATGCCGCTTGCTACTTTTCCTGCTTCCGACAACAGCGGAAATTACGCGTCGATATGGACAGATGTGAACGCGGATGGATTAATTGACCTGATGATCACACATTGCAGGCAAGGCGTTACAAGCTCCGCTGATGCACGACGCATCGACCAGGTATTTATCAATAACGGGAACGGAAGCTACACGCAGGATACCACGAACTGGACCGGCCTGCGCGATGGTGCACAAGGATGGAGCACTGCCTGGGGCGATATCGATAATGACGGCGATATGGACGCGTTTGTGCTGAATTACGATGTGAACAGCAAGCTGATGATCAATAACGGAAGCGGTGTTTTTACCAATACGATTTCGACTTCGGGAATAAACAATACAACAACCATTTTCGGAGAGAACGCGACATTCCAGGATTTTAATAATGATGGTTATGTCGATCTTTTTATTTCCGGCGATACCCATTTGATGTATATCAATAATGGCAATGGAACTTTCACGCTTGATCAGAACGCATTTGTGTACAGCGGATTTCAAATCATTTCGCATGCTGTAGGCGATCTTAACGGAGATGGATTCCTGGATATGTATGCCAGCTATTGCGATATTTTTCAATCCCCATCTTCACGCCCCGATCGTATGTGGATGAATAACTCTCCGAACGCCGGAAATACAAACCACTGGATTAAATTTTACCTTCAAGGCGTTACAAGCAACCTAAACGGAATCGGCGCTATCATAAAAATTTACGGCCCGTGGGGCGTACAGGTTCGCGAGATCAGGTCAGGTGAAGCGTACGGAATTCAAAATTCATTCACCGCGCATTTCGGAATTGGCGCGAATACTGTTGTGGACAGCGTCCTTATTCAATGGCCATCTGGAACTGTTGACGCGCTCGATGTTGTAAATGCCGATCAGACAATTACAATTATCGAAGGAAATTCACCGTTATCTACGCATGATTTCGATCAGCACGGATTAGAGCTGAGCATTTATCCGAATCCTGTAAAAGAAAACGCGATCATCCGTCTCGATCATTTTGCGGAAATCGGTTTGAATAATCTTTCGTTGAATATCTATGACATCAACGGCAAGCTGATCTATACAGAAGGAACTATTCAAAACAGCATCATTGTAATTGACCGCTCGCTGCTTTCATCCGGAATGTATTTCGTGGAAGTGACGAATGGCAATGAACGTGTGGCTGCGAAGAAGATGATGGTGGAATAGTTCTCGGCTTCGCTCGAACTTACGTGCTGAACTTACAGGCCGGGGGGCTTCGCTCGAACTTACGTGCTTGGTGGCTTCGCTCGAACTGACGGGCTTGGTGGCTTCGCTCGAACTGACGGGCTGGGTGGCTTCACTCGAAATAGCGGGCTTGGTGGCTGCGCTCGAACTGACGGGCTGGGCAACTTCTTCGCTTGAAAACCTGGTGTCTTGGTGCCTTTGTGGCGATATTCCTTTTGCAGGTTTGTTTTGCCACAAAGGCACGGAGACACTAAGAAAAAAATCTATCGTCATCCGCAATTAAACTATGCCTCTTTGGCAATCCTAAAATTGCACAATGGCGTAAAAACAGGCTGTTTTACTCTTAAATTTGAAGTATATATCTACCCAATGAAAAACCTGTTTTCCAGCGTGCTTTTTGTCTGCCTTGCTTTGTTCACGTGGCAATGCAAAAAAGACGAGCCGATTGAGCCCGAACCAGTTCCTGCACCTTCCACTTCTATGCGTGTTTCGTTTACCAATATGGTTGGAACTGATCCGCTGGTGTTGGGAGCGCCATATCAATACGTCAATCTTAACGGCGATTCATTTTTAGTCAGCGCCTACAAATATTACATCACCAACATTTCCTTTACAGACGCGCAAAACAATACGTGGTCAGAACCGGAAAGCTATCACCTGGTGGATGCTTCCAATCTTGCTTCGCTTACTTTGACGATCAATTCTGTGCCTGCAGGAAATTACACCAGCATGCATTTTATGATCGGTGTAGACAGTGCACGAAATGTTTCGGGCGCACAGACAGGTGCTCTTGATCCGGCCAATGGCATGTTCTGGACCTGGAACACTGGTTACATTATGGCCAAAGTCGAAGGGAAATCCCCAACTTCAGGCGGACCTGCGAATTCAATTATGTTTCATGTGGCAGGTTATGGCGGACCATATGCAACGCAGCGTGAAGTAACATTGCAGTTTGGTTCCTCTACCGCACAGGTTTCAACAACGGTAAGTCCCGTTGTGCATATCAACAGCGATGTGATGGAATGGTTTCAGGCGCCTGACACAATTGATTTCAACCTGACGTATGCGGTATCAAGCAGCGGCCTGGCGGCGTGGAGAATTGCAAACAATTACGTGGATATGTTTTCCATAACCGGGATTGACAATTAAAAATGTTCAGGAACAAAAAACATATTGTTGCAGGATTAGTGCTGGGCGTTGCTATGGCTGGTGGTTTTATAAGCAGCTGCCGAACTGATGCGAAAATTATTCCTGAAATTTCAACCGAAGACGTGTCGTTCAGAATTCCACAGGGATTCCCCCAGCCTGTTTATACATTCACCAATAATCCTGTTACGCCTGATGGATTTAAATTAGGCCGGCGGCTTTTTTACGAACCGAAATTATCTGCAGACAATTCTGTGTCCTGCGGTTTTTGTCACCAGCAGCCGAATGCGTTTGCAAATGCCAATCACCAGTTCAGTCATGGAATTGGCGGACAATTGGGAACACGTAATACGCCTGCGATATTTAATATGGCGTGGACGCAGCTTTTTATGTGGGACGGTGGCATCAACCACATCGAAAGCCAGCCACTCGGTCCGATAACAAATCCGGTGGAGATGGGAGAAACGCTTTCAAACGTTATCACAAAGCTCAATGCCGATGCTTCTTACCGCGCACAATTCAACGCGGCTTTTGGCGATGATTCGATCACTACACAGCGTATCTGTCAATCGCTTGCGCAGTTTATGGGATTGATGATCTCGTCAAATTCGAAATACGATCAATACTCACGCGGCGAAACGCAATTGAATACTCAAGAAGCAAATGGACTTGCAGTCTTCCGCACCAAATGCGCGAGTTGTCATTCGGAACCGCTTTTCACTGACAATTCATTTCACAACAACGGCCTTGCTGTCGACAATACGCTCGACGATTACGGCAGAATGACGATCACTGCTTTGCCGTCGGATTCGCTCAAATTCAAAACACCTTCGTTGCGCAACATCACCGTGACAGGACCTTATATGCACGACGGAAGATTTCTCACCCTTGAAGAATGCCTCGATCATTACAGTTCGGGAGTGGTGAGCAGCAGCACACTCGATCCGCAGCTTACAGGAGGAATTGCATTGACGCCGCAACAGAAGGCGGATATTATTGTATTCCTCGGCACGCTGACAGATTTTACTTATTTGAATGATTCGCGGTTTGCGGAATAAGTACAAGCCTTAATTTGTTCACCAGCTCGGCAGCGCACATGCAGTCACGCTCTTCCTCGTTTGCCGTTTGACCAGCTTTCCAGTGTTCGCATTAATAACAATGCCGGGATGAATGTTAGTTCTATCCCTATACTCCACTGGCTTTTGAACAACCCACACAAATGCATTTTCTTCCGGCAGATATTCCAGCGAAATTTCTTCCGCCTGTCCTTTAAAAACACTGTCTGCTTCTGCAATTTGTATTGCGGAACAGCTATTAATTAATTGAGCAAAGTTTTCATTCGTCTTTTTATCCGGTAAAAAGTGGTCGGAAATAACTTTACCATCTTTATCAAAAACAAGTGACAAATAATACCTCATGCTATCCTGAACAATAAAAAAATACTGAATAGCATACTTCACTCTTTTATCAGCCGACTTTTTATCAATCCATGGTCTTGTTTTTTTTATTTCATCATACTTCTTAAAATCAATAACCTGGCAGCTGTAATACTGAAGCCTGCTGTAAAACGAGGCACCGACTCTGTCAAGCAGATATTTTTTGCTGTTATCAAGAATCAGCTGCGGAAGTTTTGTAGTATCCGTTTCTTCATAGGGACAATTGCTTACCATTCTGAAATGTTTCAGATTACCATTGGAAGATCGAATTTCCCTGCCGGCGCAATTTACCTGGGCGAAAATTGACGTGTTGAAGAGAAGAAAAAGAAATATCAGGAAACGATTCATGCTACAAGTTAAGAAAGAAACAGGGAATTGGGTATCTCGTCTTCGCTCGATAGAAAACAGGGAATTGGGTATCTCGTCTTCGCTCGATAGAAAACAGGGAATTGCCATTACAGCCGGGATTTTCCATTTCTACATCACGTCACGAGCAGCGTGACGCAACAAAAAAACCGACTATTACAGCCGGGATTTTCAATTTCTATATCAGGTCACGAGCAGCGTGACGCAACAAAAAATCCCGGCGATTACAGCCGGGATTTTCAATTTCCTGATTCTTAATTATTAATCTGCACATTATTAATTTACTTAGTAATATTCTCATACTTGGCACCTTTTTTCTTCTTCGTCTTTTTCTTCTTTTCTTTTGGTGCCGGAGCGGGTGCCGGTGTTTTTTTCGATTCTTCTTTTTTCAATTCCGCAGGCTTCACTACGTTTCCGAGATTATCTACTTCGACAACTTCGTATCCTAATTTTGAAAGCCCTTCCGCGATTTTTGCTTTATCGCCGACTACCATGATCACCATGTGTTCCGGATCGAGCCATTTTTTTGCGAGCGCATCTACTTCTGCTTTGGTCATGCTCTGCAGGATTTTATTTTGCTGCTCGGCATAATCAACCGGAAGATCGTAGTCAATGATATTTTTCAGGAAGAATAATTTCTGGTACGGATCTTCATACTTCAGCGCTTCACTTTGCGAGATCGCTTTTTTGGTGTATTCAAGCTCTGCAGGATCAATACCCGCGTTGGCGTATGCCTTGACCATGGTGATCATTTCAGAAACGGTGCTGTCAGATGCTTCCCATTTCACGCCGGAATAAACTGTGTAAGCTCCGGTATAATGCGATCCTGAGAATGTGGAACCGGCGCCATAAGTCCAGCCTTTTTCTTCGCGCAATTTCATATTGATATGCGAATTGAAATTGCCACCAAGCTCATAATTCATGATCGTGGCTTTGTAATATTCGCCCGTTGCATCATAAGGCATAGCAATTCTTCCGATACGGATCTCTGATTGCGCCGCTTCCGGTTTGTTGAAGAGGAAAATTTTTGTCGGACCAGGTTCGCCATTCGGAAGCAGTGATGCATCAGCACGCAAAGTGACATTTGTAGAATTCCATTTTTGAAGGAAAACCAGCTTAGGAATAATCTGCGTTTGTGAAAGATCGCTCACGATAATAAAACGGGCAATGTTCGGCGAGAACATTTTATCGTAATAATTTCTCACACTTTCAATCGTAAGCCGCGAAACAGTGTGCTGCGTTCCCATAGTCGGGTAAGACATAATGCTGTTTGGCCCGTAAAGCATTTTATTGTACACAAATCCCGCCATTGATCCGGCCTGCGTCGGCATGTTCGCGATGGCTTCCAGCTGCTGCTTTTTCATCAGCTCAAATTCGATCGGGTCAAATTTCGGGTGGAACAATTTATCTTCTACCAATGCAAGCGTTGCGTCAATATTCCGTGTGAGCGAGCTGATGAAAACCTGTATCTCATCATTGTTCACCGAAATGCTGATCTCGCTGCCGAGCAATTCCATTTCCGTTTCGATCGAAGCGGCGCTCCTGTTTTGTGTCGACTGATCGAGCATTTTCACAAGCAACATGGCCACACCTGACTGCGCAGTATCTTCCTGGCGATGTCCAGCGGAAATGGTGAGCATCATATACGAACGCGGAACTTCAAACGACTGTGTTCCGATCATCTGCAAGCCATTTTCAATTTTATCTCTCCAGATTCCCGGTGGCTTTACAGCAGGAGTTGGTCCGGCATCAGGATGTTTAATGCGGGAGAAATTATCCACTGCTTTACGCACAACAAGATTTTTGTATTCCGGACTTTCAGCTGCGCCTGCTTTGTGTTCAGGAATTTTATAATTATCAGGACGCGCTTTCATTTCAGGATGTCCTTTCGGAACAACAGTTAAAACCACTGCAGGTTTTCCTTTTACATATTTCCGGAACACGCGCATCACATCTTCAGTAGTAAGCGCCTGGTAACGTTCAAGATCTTTCTGAATCTGGTTCGGTGTATTTGCAAACGTCTGGTAAGAAGCAAGCAATGACGCTTTTCCTTCCACACTCGTCAGCTGATCGAGCAGGTAGCCTTCGATAAATAATTTGTAACGTTTCAGATCATCATCTGTGACACCACGATTTTCAAATTTTTGCAGCGCGACATTTACAAGACTATCCGCTCCATGGGGCGTATGTCCGGGGAACGTCCTGATATTAATTCCTATCACGCCAGAAAGTTCCTGCGTGGAGCTGAACATGGAAGCGCTTGCAGCAACTTTCGTTTCAACAAACGTGCTGTAGAACACAGAGCTTTTTCCTTCAGAAAGAATATTGCACAAAGCATCCAGCGCAGCTTCGTCAGCATGGTACGACGGAACTCCCGGTCTTACGATAGTTAATTGCGGAAAACGGATATTATCTTCATATGAAATCGCGCGGTCTGCTGTAAGTGTTGCAGGCATTTTGGCCATTGGTTTCACTTCCGGTCCGCGTGGAATTGTTCCGTAATATTTTTCAACGAGCCTGAGTACATCCGCAGCCTTCACATCACCAACGACTGTAAGTGTTGCGTTATTCGGTCCGTACCAGCGAAGGAAAAAATTCTTGAGATCAGTAACATTTACACGATTCAGATCTTCGATGTAACCGATGGTTGTCCATGAATACGGATGACCTTCCGGATACATTGCCTCACCGATTTTTTCCCATACCAATCCGTAAGGCGCATTTTCATATCGTTGTCCGCGTTCATTTTTTACGGTTGCGCGTTGAATTTCAAATTTCGGCTGTGTCACTGAATCGAGCAGGAAACCCATGCGATCAGCTTCAAGCCATAATGCAAGCTCCAGGTTATTTGCCGGAACTGTTTCAAAATAATTGGTGCGATCAGTATTTGTTGTTCCGTTCATGCTTCCACCGGCTTCGCTTATCAGCTTGAAATGTTCATCATCGCCCACGTGCTCGGACCCCTGGAACATCATATGCTCAAAAAAATGGGCGAACCCTGAGCGTCCTTCCTGCTCTCTTGCCGAACCAACGTGGTAAGTAACATCGACGTGAACGATCGGATCAGAATGGTCTTCGCTTATAATGAGCGTCAAACCATTCGGCAGAACGTATTTTTCGTATGGAATGACGAGTTTGCCATTTCCGTTTGTAGTTACTTTTTCAACGAGCTTCGGGGCTGTAGAAACCACCTGGGCGGAAAGAAGCCCTGCGGTGAGGATAAATGCGAGAGAAATTGAAAAATTTTTCATGGGATATTGTCGGTTCGGACACAAAAATAGGAAAAGTTAGTGCCGAATTACCTGCCTGTAGCTGAGGGGTATACAATTGTTTCCGGCGGTTAAAAACGAGGGTGGAATTACTAATTGTACGAATATGCGCATCAATAACCGGCGCTTGCTATTCGTATCTTCTTAAGATATGTAATTCGCCCCCTATTGAGTATCTTTGCACCATCGTTTAATCTGAACTTTAAAACACAAAAAATATGTATCCTCCACAATTAGTTATGCCGATGAAAGCCGAGCTGGTGAACGTTGGCTTTGAAGATCTCGTTACTCCTGAGCAGGTGAATGCTTCCATTACAACTCCGGGAACTGTTCTGGTAGTTGTAAATTCCGTTTGCGGTTGTGCTGCAGGCGCTGCGCGTCCGGGTGTGAAAATGTCGGTGCAGGGCGATGGCAAAAAGCCTGAAAAGCTTGCTACTGTATTCGCAGGTTTCGATACAGAAGCTGTTGCTGAAGCGCGTAAATTTTTTGCGCCGTACCCGAATTCTTCTCCTGCCATTGCGCTTTTCAAAGACGGAAAGCTGGTTCATTTCGTAGAGCGTCATCATATCGAAGGCCGTTCTGCTGAGATGATCTCTGAGCATTTGAAGCAGGCTTATGCAGAGTTCTGTTGATCAATAGTCAGTTGTCAGTTGCCAATTGTCACTGAATAATAAAAGAGGCTTACAGAAGTGTTGGCCTCTTTTTATTTTATCGCGCAATTTCTTAAAACTGACTGCTGACTACTTGCAGAAACCGTACTGGAATGAAAAAAATATTACGACTGTCCGTTCTCTTGCTTATTCTTTCTGTCCCTCATTTTGGGAAGGCATCGATCAATGATTCGTTACGTAAGATCGCTTCCATTAAAACGGATACAGCGAAAGTAACCGCCCTTAATGATTTCGCATTATCCATCAGTGATAATTCCGACAGCGCAATATTTGTAAGCAATAAAGCGCTGGAGCTGGCCACAAAGATAAAGTGGGATGCCGGCATAGGAGAATCGTATCACTTTCTTGGTTTGTTCAATTCCAGTAAAGGCACCAATAAAATTTCGCTGGATTGTTATTTTAAAGCGCTCGACATCTGGGAAAAACTGGAAGCAGCAGCCACGCCTGAAAACAAAAACCGGGTGCTGTACAGCAAATCGAAAACGTTTGGTAACATCGGTGTAGTATACATGGATCTCGGGGATTATCCGCGCGCGCTGGACTATTTTTTCAAGGCGCTCACGTTATGCGAAGCACTAAAAAGTAAACCGGGTATCGCCACTAACCTTAGTAACATAGGCAATATTTATATCGAACAAGGTTATCCTGACAAAGGGCTGGATTATTATTTCAGGTCATTAAAAGTGGATGAAGAATTGAAAAATAAGCTGGGAATTTCTACTTCACTGGGAAATATAGGAACCGTCTACGATGATTATAAGCATGATTATGAAAAAGCGATTGATTATTATTCCAGAGCCCTGAAACTTGCGGAAGAGCTTAATGACAAAGACGGCATGGCGATATGGTTGGGCAATATCGGAATGGTTTACGAAAAACAGAAATCGTATGACAAAGCACTTGATTATTATTTCCGTGCATTAGCAATCGCAAAAGAAACAGGTAATGCAATTACCATTGCTGTTGAGCTTCGCGCAATCGGATCGCTTTATTCCGACCAGGGAAAATATAAGGAGGCGGAGAGCTATTTGCTTGAGGCGTTGGCGCTGGATGAAGAATCGGGCGCATTGCTCCAGATCATCGATGATGAACAAGAGCTGAATATGCTCTATTCTAAAACAGGCAGGTATGCCCTTGCACTCGATCATTACAAAAAGTATACAGCAGCAAAAGACAGTCTTTACAATGAAGAGAACACCGCAAAATTTGTTCGTACAGAAATGAATTTCGAATTCGAAAAGAAAGAAGCATTTCAAAAGGCCGAGCACGATAAAGCTGTTGTTGCATTTGAAGCAGAGAACCGCATTGCAACAAACACGCGCAATTTTATTATTGCATCAGCGATCATGCTGCTCGGGATGATCTCTTTAGGATTCACCTGGTTTAATAACAGGAAAAATCTGAAGGTGAAAGAAGAATATTCACACCAGCTTATTGTATCGCAGGAAAAAGAAAGACAGCGGATCTCGAAAGAACTTCACGATAGCATTGGGCAAAACATGCTCTTTATAAAGAATCAGCTGATAAAGCAGAATGACACTTCACTGTTAGCATCAGTAAATGAAACGCTGGAAGAAGTAAGAAACATTTCGAAAGACCTTTATCCTAACCAGCTGGAACGTTACGGACTTGCTGCTGCTGTGGATGCACTTGCTGAGAAAGTAAGAGAAACTTCTTCGATCTTCGTCAGCCATGACCTGGAAGCGTTCGGCAAAGAAATCCCTTCCGATAAACAGATCAACTATTATCGTATCGTGCAGGAATGTATTTCAAATGCGATGAAACATTCAGAAGCAAGCGCATTGCGTATTACAGCAGTTGCGACTGATGGAATGATAGAGTTGATCGTGCAGGATAATGGTAAAGGATTTGATAAGCTGAGCCTGGCTAAAAAATCTCAACGCTCTTTTGGTTTGTTAAATATCGAGGAAAGAGTGAACTACCTGAAAGGCCGCTTCGAGCTGCAGACATCGCCCGGCAATGGCACGAAGTACACATTCAACCTCCCTGTTTAATAACCGCGATTATGAAATATACAGCCATTGTTGCCGATGATCATCCTATTTTCAGGAAAGGACTTGTAGAAATCTTAAGCGAGGTAAAGGATCTTGAAATTGTAGCAGAGTTATCGGATGGATTGCAAGCGTATCAAAGCATCATTGCGAAACGGCCGGACATTGCTATACTGGACATTGAAATGCCCGGATTAACGGGACTCG
>JALYQL010000300.1 GCA_030855855.1 Bacteroidota bacterium
ATTGTATTGGTTAATCCACTCCCCCATTCCATCCGTAATCGCTTTTACTTCGCCCGAATAAACAACATGATCTTCGCCAACCTGCAGACTCGTGAACGAACACGCAACCGTCCACCCGAGCGGCATCACCACTTTTCCCAAACCGGAATACCATCCTGCCGGATTCGAATTTCCATTGAGCGAAGTCACCATCATTTCAAATTGTCCCACCTGCCAGATCATTCCTGTGCTGGCTTGAGTGAGCGGATGAAAATTCTGCTGCGCCGGTGGAGGAGATAATTCACCGCAATTAAAAACCTGTTTGTCCGGCGTGTGCCATGTCGCGAGATTGCTTACCGGACCTTCCTGCCCGTTTGCAAGAATGCCGGTGACCTGCGCTTCGTAATTCATATTTGGCTCGAGATCGGGAATGCGTAACGATGCATGATCAGTGACGAGCGGAAACCAGTTCGGCGTATTTACTTTGCGGAACTGAATTCTGTATTCGGCGTAAATGGAAAGGCTGTCCCACCAGCAACGCGCCTGCCTGCTCGAGAGCGCTTGTGCATCGAGCTGGAGCTGCGCGATATTTCCCAGCAGATCAAGCAGCGTTCCGTAAGAAAAAGTGCAGAGCTGTGAATAGCCGTTATTGCGAAACAGCTCACGGTTCTCCAGATCGTGCGCATGAACCCGCCAGACATATTCTCTTCCAACAACCAATGGCGGTTCGGTGATTCCGTAATTGAGAATAGTCTGTGAAGTGGTGAAGGAATAAATGGGCGCGGTGCTGAGAATGATATTTCCGGGCGATTGATTGGCAGGAAATATTTCCCAGAGCTCAAATGTATATTCGGAACCAAGCGCGGAAGATGGCGCGGCAAGATTCATTGCGGTCCATGAGAACGTGATTTGTTGTGGAGTTGTGGGAACGAGCGAATTGCCACAGAACGGCAGATTTAAAAACGGCGGATCATTGAGCACCATCCACGCCTGTGTGATTCCTTCATTGCTGACCACTATCGGCAGCGGATTCAGAAAATCGTAGGCGGTGATAGTGATGGTGTAAAATCCTTCGGGCAAAACTTTACGCTGATCGTATTGTTGCCGCGTGATGCCGGAAAAATCCAGGTTATTTTCGTTGAGCAATCCGGAAAGATCGGCGCCCGTTAAAAGAGAAGGAACACCGGGCTCGAGTGTAAATGGACCTGAATAAAACCAGGACGGACTTTGAATGATGATGCCTTGTCCTTCTATTTTTATTTTCAATTTCACGTCATACACAGGGCGTGAAAAATCGGTGAAGAGCATCATGACATGCAGGTTCTCATTTCCCGGCGCGGCGTAATCGGGAATGTAACCGCTGAACGGTGGCACGAGCTGTGTGCTGATCTGCACAGGAAAAGTCTGCGCGGAAATTTTCAGGGAGAAAAAAATCAGCACGAGCAGTAAAATTGCTTTGTGCGAAAAAGGGCGCTGTGTTACCTGCACAGGCTTCAACCGGCAAAGACATTTAAAAATCACACAAGTTTTAAAAGAAGAGATATTTCTCACAGCCGGCAGGAACTGATTTTCCCAGGCTGTAAAAATGGGAATGAGCAGAGGAATTAGTCGGTATTAAACGTTTGTAAATGGATAAACAGGTACAATAATCACAGAATTTCTTCTTTGTTTAATTCTCCTGAGTTCCGCACTTTTTAAAAAACCAAAAAACTCACCTCTGAAACTGCTGTTTGGTGGCTCGCGAAAATCGAATAAGAACAAAAAAAGTTCTTGAAAACCATAAATCCGATTGTCATTTTTATGGAGAAATTTCAATTTTCACAAAATCAGTGTGTCTCAAATACATAAGAAAGGAGAAGTTATTCATTGCCCCGTCATTCATGGCGGGGCAATGAAGATTAGCAATTATCCGGCTTTAGCCAAACATCATTAAGTTAAGCGCACACACATTAATTAATCCGCTGTGGCGAAGCAATTTCCTGATTATTCAGAACTTTATCTTCGGCTGAGAACAGATCGCACCTACGGTGCTGGAAAAAATAGTCCTGCATTTAGCGCCGTAGGTGCGTCCTGTCTGTAAAGAAATCATACACTCAGAAAAGCGCCGTAGGTGCGACCTGTTCTCACATCCACTGATTTGTAAATAGATCAAAAATGCGCTTAACTTAATGACATTGGGCTTTAGGCCAAACATACAGGGAGCCCTGCTTAGCTTAATGACATTGCCTGCGGGGGCTTTATTTCCTTTAACCGAAACAATAATCACAGAATTTCTTCTTTGTTTAATTCCAGTATGAAAGCAATGGTAATGCCTCCTGAGAAATCTGCGCGAATTTACGTTTTTCGGTAGTGTGTCAGTTTCGTCGTGCAGGTGTTTTTGCCACCAAGGCACAAAGAAAATGAAACTGATACACTACCCGTTTTTCAGCTCTACCCGGGATTTCGAATCTTGAATTTTGAATCTTTGAATCCCCCATACATCCAGGGCTCAATTCCATGTTTATCTCTGTCCACAATCGCCTGCTCCAATTCATTGATCAGCTTGTTTCTTACGCTTATCAATTCAGCGACAAGATTTGTTTCGCGATAGAACAAAGACATCATCACCCATCTTTTATTGATGTAACGCAGGTTGCAGTAATAATACCAGGCAAATAATCCGGTCACAGGCCATGAAATAAAATACAGCAGCCATTCAAATCCCGGGCGATCAAAAAGACTGTGCTGGTGAATAAATTTCCACGAAAAAATTCCGAGCGTGATATACCAGGCGAGATAGAGCAGCATTCCTGCCGCGGCGCCAATTGCTCCTTTGTATTCCTTTTGTTTTACCAGCTTTGACGAAAGAAGATCAGCGAGGAAAAAACAAATGTAATTGTGAAGAAGGCCGTAAATAAAAAACGGAAAACCGATGACAATAAATAAAAACTCTTTCAGATTTTTCATCCACCGCGATCCTTTTGCCCCGCCTTTGATCAGCTTATCACTCAATCCCAGCTCGCCGATCTTTTGAAAATACGCTCGTATCTGCTGCGCGATTTTTTCCACACGTTCAGGTTCGTGCTCACGGAAAAAATTTACAGTACGCACAATGCGTTTCGACAATTCAAACGCGCCTTCTTTATCATCTTCTTTTATTCCCTGCTCTTTCAACAGGTCATTTTTATAGAGTCGCTCAATATCCGCCACCAAACGATCCGTTTCTTCATCGGCCGTGTGGATCATCTGCTCTTCAAGTCGTTTGCGGATCGCTTCTGTCAGCTCTTCTGCTGCAGCGAATCCTTCGGTTTTATATTTTTCAGCATAATCAGCAGCATCAATTGGTTCGCTATAGCTGATATACACATCACGGCGAAAGGTATGCGGGTCTTCATAATTCAAACCGATACAGGAAATTTTTACGCCCAATTTGTTTCCGTATTTTTCTTCCGCTCCTAATGCAATTCGTGCGGCCCCGGTTTTTACAGGGCGTAATTTTCTTTCGGTAATGCTGATTCCTTCCGGAAAGATCAGCAGCACTCCATAATTTGCCAGATGCTCGTAACAACGGATAAATGTTTCTTCGTTCTTATGCATCTGCGTCGGATCGTCCTGCGCGCGGTAAACCGGAACGATGTTCAGCTTTGGCAGCATCCATTTTGCCAACGCGCCTTTAAAGACAGAACCTTTGGCAAGGAAAAAAACTTTACGCTTCACGATCGTCGCGATTACTACCGGATCGAGGAATGCCCCCGGATGATTGGCGCAAATAATCAGCGGCCCATCTTGCGGAACAAGCTCCGGGCGATGTTTGTGAGCATTGCGGAAAAATACTTTGAACGTGATGCGAAAAAGAAGCCTGAGAATTCCGTAAAGCATAATAGCTGTGATTTGTTGCTGACAAATCTAAACAGGACAAATGGGGCTTAAAAACTGCTTTCCGAAGGTAAAGAAAAGCAATGTGTGGATTTTTGCAAGTGAATCTTATAAAAAGATGTGCAGGGAAGGAGATTTGCAAATTATGCAAGGAACCTCAGATTATTGGTGGAAATCCTTAATAGGATAGAACATTTTCTGTTTGTCGACTTCAATACTATGCGTTTCGCTTTTTAAAATTTAATTTATGAAAAGTGTAACTGCTCAGTCTGACAAAAGAAGATTTCTTTTGTCAGACTGAGTAGCCGACGCAGGAGGCGTATCGAAGTCATCGCGTTACCGTTACATGCGTAATGCGATGTACTGTCGCATTGCCTGTACATGTCGTAGTATAATCAGTCACGACAACATACACATCGTTCGGAACTTTTTCGCCTTTGTAAAAACCGTCCCAGCCATCATAGATGTCGCTGCTTTCAAACAGCAGTTCGCCCCAGCGGTCAAAAATGCGCATCCTGAATGACGTGATGTCTGTTCCTTCCGCAAAAAACACATCATTCAACGCATCCTTATTCGGCGTAAATGAATTCGGCACATATAAAGCGGGCGAACCATAACCGCCTTCGACCACCAGCGTATCGCGCAACGAACACGAACCGAATAAAACATTTACAGAATAAGTGCCCGGCTCTGTTACCTGGATGGTGGTCGTTGTTTGTCCGGTCGACCATAAATAGGTTGCACCGTCCAGATCGGGAGCGGCTATCTCTATTGAAAGAAAATCGCAGAGATTTACATCGGAGCCGAGATCAACTCCGCTTAATGTGCGGACGGAAACAGAATCAGAGGCTGAACATCCGGAATTGCTCACCACGACAGAAAATAGTGACGTGCCGGATGCAATGATCGTTTGTGTTTGTTCACCTGTATTCCAATTGTAATTGAATCCGGGATTTCCGGCATCAAGTGTAAACGTTTGATTCGGACAAAGCACAGTATCGTTTCCAAGATTTACTACCGGAGCCGGAATGAATGTTACATCGACAGTATCTGCCAGGGAACAAATTCCTGAGCTTGAGGTGACGTAATAAGTTCCTGTGGTGTTTACAAATATCGTTTGTGTAGAAGCTCCGGTATTCCATAAATAAGTGGAACCCGGATTTCCTGCATCAAGCGTTAACGGAAATCCCACGCACAACGTTGTATCGCTTCCGAGATTTGGTGCAGTGAATGATTGGATGTTAATGGAATCCTGGTCGGTGCAAGAACCATTGTCAGCGATCACCCAATAATTTCCCTGCGCTGTCACTGTGATGGTTTGCGATGTTGCACCAGTAGACCACGTGTAAGTTGATCCCACATTACCCGCATTCAGCTGCATGTTTATTGGTCCGCAGATCGTAGTGTCATTTCCGAGATTAACAAGTGGCGGGGCTACAACTTCTACAACCAATTGTGTAGTATCAGAAATCACACAACTCAGCGAATCGATCGCGATCAATGTTACGGTAAATGAACCTGTTATATTGTATTGATGCGAAGGAACTGCATTGGTATCAAGCGGGCTTCCATCTCCGAAGTCCCAGACATAATTTACAGCCCCGGTGGAAGTATTAATGAAATTCATTGTCGAGCCCGTGCAAATAGTATCAGAAGGAGCTGCTGCTGCAACAGCGTTAATGTTGATCAGTTGGAAGTCGAGCTTTATTACCGCGTTGTTGCAGTTAAAGCTTCCGTTTGTCGGCGACCATGAACCTGCGGTAGTAGGAAACGCACCACCCGCACATCCCGCACACACCGATTGATAAATTACACCACGTTTATCAAAGCGGCTTGTTCCTCCATCCACATGTTCTTCAGATCCGCCGCCACCGCCGAAAAAAGATGCGTACCAAAGTGTCACTGCGTTTTTCTTAAGCACGAAAAAATAAAAATCGCATCCGTCGGTGGTGGATTGAAATGCATTCGCTGTTGTTGGCAAGCCAATAGTTGTTCCCTGGAATCCTATCCCGATACATTGTCCGCCCCACCCTGAAGTGTAAACGTTTTCACACGTATCCACAAGGAACGCTGCAGGCGAAATATCCGGTGAAAGAGTTCCTGAACCGAAAACGGTAGAATATACTGTGGAGCTCAGCACCGGATCTAATTTGTGAATAAATTGTCCGCTGTTCGGAACACTGTATACGCCGGCAGATACAGGATAGGCGCCACTGGTCTGACCATACAAATAAATATTGTTTCCGGCGTCGAGCTGAATAAAATACGCCTGGTCATAACCGGTAGTGCCGATAAAAGAAGATTGTAAAACCGCGGAACCGGTGGGATCAAAATGCACAGCGAATCCATCTGCAATTCCTCCCTGGTAAGTGGTGTGGATCGTTCCCGGTGTAGTCGGAAAATTCGTGCTGCTTGTTCCGCCGGAAACATAAATTTCATTGGAAGAATTCAGCGCAATGGAATACACCGCATCATCCGCATTGCCACCGAGAAAAGAGCTGAATACAAGCGCGGTGAGCGTGGAATTCATTTTGAAAACACAACCATCTTGTAAGCCACCGCCAAAGCCGGTCTGGAAAGCTCCTGCTGTTACCGGGAAATTAGCGGATTGTGTATTGGAAGCGATGTAACAATTGCCCGCATTGTCGGCATTGATATCGCTTCTGCCGTCATCACCATAATTAAATTTTAAAGACGTGCAGGTAAAAAAATCAGCGGCAATATTTACACCATCATCTCCCGTTCCTCCCATGTAAGTTGATCCGATCAAAGCTGTTCCTGCTGGATTAAATTTGGTCACAATAATATCCGCGCCTCCGTTAAAGCTTACATCATAAGCGCCTGCAGTAGTCGGAAAATTCGAAGAATAGGTTCTTCCTACTACGCACAAATTATTTGCTGCGTCAACTACAATACTGTTCGGCTGCTCATTATCGCTTCCGCCGAGATAAGTAGAAAATAAAAGTGAAGAGCCTGTCGGATCGTATTTTGTCAATGCAATATCGAATGCATAAAAATTTCCACCTGTTCCTCCTCCACCAAAAACGGCCTGGAAAGCTCCGGCTGTAACAGGGAATCCCGGACCATTTGCAATTCCGCCTGCATAAATATTTCCGGCGTTGTCATAGGTGGCAGTATAGCCCCAATTATCAGTTGTAGATCCGCTGAAAGTGGAAACGATCAATGTCGGATCAATAATAAGCGGCAGTGACTGATCGTATCCATCCGGAAAATTAAAGCTGACAATATTTCCTTCGAGATGAAATGAACACCGCACATTAACTTCTCTTCCATCGATGAGCTGGTAAGCCTGTGGTTTTTGTTCCGTTATACTTCCCTGGCTGGTCCTGATCACAAGATTCCCATCTTCAAGGTAAATTTTATCCGCTCCTGAATATTGCACGCGGATCGCATTTACATCACCTCCGTCATTAACGATATAATCATATTCCAGCTGCTGGTTTTTATTGTAAACGCGAAGATCAATGGAAGGATACAGCTCTGCATAATTCACTTCAGTGTACAAATGCACATCGCTCGCCCATTTGTTTTTATCATTTCCCACAAAATAATTTCTGTAATAGGCCATTGGGTACTGCGCGGAAACATAAGGATCAGGATTCGCTCCTAAAAACTGCGCTTTGAAGCAATGAAAATCCACACGTGTGCTGTCATTGCGATTTGCAGCAGCATCTGAAACATTGGTATGCGGATGACGCATTTCCGCGATCTGGTCAGCATTCCAGAATAAGTAAGTGAAGCAATTTTTTTCGAGGTATAATCTCCCGCCACGTGCGATATCTGACTGGTAAAGCACACGCGAATCAAATTGATTTTTGTTCTCTTCAAACTTTAATTGAGGCAGGTCAAAATTATTAATAGTTATTCCCCTGTTCTGCGCGGAAAGCAAAACGGAAACAGATAAAAAAATAATTGCCAGAAATAAAAACCTGCCAGGTTTCATTTTGTTGAATATGAGCACATTTAAAGAGAAAAGATAGGAAAAAAATTACGATGTGCGACATACGATGTACGATTTAAATGATCTAAACCTGAATTAACACTGTCCTAATCCATTAAACCAAACTCGTGAACTCTTCGTAGAATAACTCCGTAACTTTGTTGAATGATCTCCCACCGCCAGCTTTTTCTGAATCATCTTGCACCTACCAGCCCCGCGCCGCTTGGACTTGAAATTGTCAGGGCCGAAGGTGATTTTCTTTTTGATGAAAGAGGAAAGAAATATGTTGATCTTATTTCGGGGATTGGTGTAAGTAATGTTGGTCACCGCCATCCAAAAGTGATCAAAGCAATTCATGAACAGCTCGACAAATACATGCACCTGATGGTGTATGGCGAATATATCCAGGCGCCACAGGTGAGGCTTGCTGAAAAGCTCGCGCAGCTGCTTCCTCCTACTTTGAATTCAACGTATTTCACCAATTCAGGTGCGGAAGCTATTGAAGGAGCATTAAAGCTTGCGAAACGAATTACCGGCCGTGGTGAAATGATCTCTTTCGAAAATGCGTATCACGGCAGCACACATGGCGCGCTCAGCATTATGGGAAGTGAGTTTTTCAAAACCGCTTTTCGTCCGTTACTGCCGGGTGTGAGCATGCTGCGTTACAATAATTTTGAAGACCTGAAAAAAATTACAGCCTCTGTTGCCTGCGTGGTGG
>JALYQL010000323.1 GCA_030855855.1 Bacteroidota bacterium
ACATGGATTCCGCCTTCCTTCTGCGATGGATAATCGTCCGTTGAAATTTGATGAATTTGAAGCGCTGCAGAAGCAGGTGATTTATGTAAGCGCTACACCGGCGGATTATGAAATGCAGAAAAGCGAAGGAATAATGGTCGAGCAGGTTATCCGCCCGACCGGTTTGCTCGATCCGATCATATAAGTGCGGCCGAGCAAAGGCCAGGTGGATGACCTGCTGGACGAGATCAGCAAGGTTGTGGAGCGTGATGAACGTGTGCTGGTGACCACGCTGACGAAAAGGATGGCTGAAGAGCTTACCAAGTATTTTGCGGGGTTGGATATTCGATGCCGCTACATTCACTCGGATGTGGATACGATGGAGCGCGTCGAGATCCTGCAGGACCTGCGCCGGGGTATTTTTGATGTGCTCGTCGGAATTAATTTGTTGCGGGAGGGTCTTGACTTGCCGGAAGTATCGCTGGTTGCCATTCTCGACGCGGATAAAGAAGGTTTCCTGCGTTCGGAACGTTCACTTGTGCAGACGGTAGGAAGAGCAGCGCGTAACCAGAACGGGCGCGTGATCATGTATGCAGATAAGATTACGGATTCTATGCGTAAGACTATGGATGAAACCGACCGCAGAAGGAAAAGACAGATCAAATATAATTTCGAGCATGGCATTACGCCTACTTCGATCGTGAAAGATAAAGGCGGATTAGAAAATCTTCTTTCCCAAACCCGCGATGGAAAAAAAGTGAAGAAATTTTATGTGGAAACAGAAAATGGAATTGAGAATATGGCTGCGGAGCCGGTGCTCAATTACATGACCAAAGAACAGCTGACCAAATCTATTCACCAGACAAAAAAACAAATGGAAGCCGCCGCCAAAGACATGGATTTTATTGAAGCGGCAAGATTGCGGGATGAAATGTTTGTGCTGGAGAGATTGCTGAAAGAGAAAAAGTAGTTGTGGGTAGTAGACAAAATGGAATTCAGTATCATCAGGAAATTCTCCTCTGAGTGAGGAAGATTATTTATAAAATAAAAAGGCCGGAGCTGATAACAGCCCCGGCCTTTCGTATTTAAAAACTATTACTTAGTTATTCTTAACGATACGTTTTGTGATAGTAGCGTTTGTATCAGTGTTTGTGATACGAAGGAAATAGAAACCATTGCTGTATGCTTCAAGGTTGAATTTGTTAACCGCGTTAGCATTAGAAGCAGAAGTGATCAGATTTCCGGTAGCATCATAAACCTGGTAAAGGTAATTTGCGTGCATTTCGCTTGTTTCAACAGTAACTACATCTGCAGTCGGATTCGGGTAAACATTGATCGCTGCTGTGATTGCAGGAGTGTTGTTGAGTCCGAGAACCGCTGCTGTATCAACTACCGCGAACGGGCTGAGTGCAGTGATTCCTGTGCGTGTGATCTCGTAGGTTCCGTTTGGACCTGCTACTGCTGCACTTGTTGCATAAGAATCCCACATGTTGTTCATGTAGTGTGCGATATGCGCCTGGTTGCGGTTGAAACCATTTGTTTCGTCAGTAACTTCCCATCCGAGCTTCAGGTTCATATTTACATTTACTGCCGCAGCTGCGTTGATAACCCAGGTATTATTTACAACGCTTTCTGTGGTTGCAGAGTTGAAACCTGTTGTTCCTTGTGCAAATACACCGTTCATTGCTCTTACTTTAAATAATCCGGAGTTGCCTGTAGAAGTTTGCTGAATGTAAGCCGGAGTAAAATCATTCGTTGTTCCGATCGGGAATGTTACGAAAGTTGAATTTGAATTTACGTTCATTTCCACTTGTCCTGATCCGGAAGTAACGATGTAACGTGTAGCATTAGCTCCGTTTACAGATGCAGATGAACGGAAATGAAGGCTTGAATTAGTGATCTCAATTTTTCCTGCTGTAAGATCCAATGAATTGTGAATTGTGAGATCAGAAGCAAGCAGGATAGTTGCAGTACCGATATTGATTTCAAGCCCGTCAAGATGTTTGCCGTTTCCGCCGAAATAAATAGTATCGTTAACTGACGTAAGGTTCAAAGTCATTGTAGACGCAGAATCACCGATAAAGTATGCAGAAGCATTCTGATCGAAAGTTCCGTCAAGTGTAAGATCATTGCCATCAAGCGACATCATACCAAGGCTCATGTCAAGATTTCCGTTGATCATTATATCGTTATCAAGGATCAATGTGTCTGAAGCAGATTGCATGCCAACCATTACATCATTCAGACCAGAACCAGAAAGCTCCAGGTCAGCTGTGTGCGAACCACCGATATAGTCTACATCGTAGCTTGCTGTTCCGTCGAATGAACCGCCTGTTTGTTCAAGGTTTCCGTTTCCAACCTGAATCGTGCTTCCTGCACCCATGATCAACGCACCGTTGTTCAGGAGGAAATCACCTTCTGTAAGGAAAAGAGTTCCTGTAACAGTTACAGTAGTGCCAAGCTTGCAGCTTCCTCCTGTGCGGTCAATTTCAATATCACCTACTGAAGCAGCTGTTGCAAAACGAAGACCATCTGTAGTTGGTCCGTTACCTGTAACTGTGATGTCTGTAGAGGCAGTAGTAATAAGCAATGAGCCGCTTATAACCTGGATATCACCTACAACCGTAAGATGATCGTTGCTGATATCAAACTGTCCCATCGACATATCAAGCGTTCCATTAATAACAAGATTTGTCATTCCCGATGTTACAATCTGTAGGTTATCATTAAGATTAAAGTGGAGATTGCGCAGGTTCAAAGAATTGATTTCAAGACCTGTTGATTTAGTTGTGCCCACGTACCATACATCATAAGCGGCTCCTGTTGTGAAAAGACCGCCGCTTGTTGTAAGTGTTCCGTCGTTCACGCGCACCACTGCGTTTGTAAGCAACGACAGGTTGCTTCCTGTTGCGAGAATAATGCTTCCACCTTCAAGGTCAAGAGAATCTGCAACATTAGCTTGTGCAGACATCGTAATAGCCGAGCCCATGTTACGAAGTGTGTTTAGATCCATGCTTCCGCTAAATGTTGCAGTAGTCAGCAAACCGTCAAAGCTTAAACGATTGATAATAACTGAACCTGTACCTGTAAAGCTTCCTAATGTAATATCCACACTTTTGTTGCTGCCACTATTTAAAGTACCATCCACATTGAAGGAATTAATAAGCCCGGAAAATGTTACATCAATATCAAGATCTACAGTGATTCCTGTAGGTATGATAATATCCTGGTTAGAAACCATCGCTCCCGGCGCGATTCCTCCCCATGTAGTTGCGCTGGTCCAGGCTCCTGAAACAACCGCTGTAAATGCATGCACGTTTGTTGATATTGCAATCAACACAGCTATAACAACTGATTTTAGTAATCTTGTTTTCATTTGATTATAGTTTAATATTAAAATTGATTTTGGACGTTGAGTATTCCTGCAATCAAAATATTATGCCATCAAAAAAACAAGAAAAAAAGGTGCCGATAAACGTTTCACAATAAGCAATTTATACCCAATTTAGAGAGGGCATAAAATCACATAGCGACAAGTTATTTTTGGGAATTTTTTTCCCACATTGTAGAAAACAATCAAGAAACTTTAGCCGGATATGGGCAAAAAAAAGAGCCCTGTTAAGGAGCTCTTCAAATACAAACCGGTAACAGCTTACGAGTTGGTGAAGCCGCTCATAAAAGTTGTACCTTTTTTAATGCGCTTGTGGCGTTGTTTTTTCTGATGCTTGGTTCCGCAGGCGTGTTTGGATCCGCATGATTCAGCTACGAAAGTAACTGTCGCAAATGCCAGAACAACAAGTATCATTTTGCCTGTAATAATTCGTTGGATCGACTTGAGCATGATTTCGGTGGTTTTTTTGTGTTTGTTGATACAATATTAACCTATTTCGAACTGATTTGCAAGCGCTTAAAAACTTATTATTAACAGGGCGTGATCAGTATGCACCGTTGCGTTTTCGGATAAACCACTCCAATGAAAGCAGCAGAATCAACATCGCAAAAATCCACCATAGATTGATGATATCAACAAGCTTTTTGGTATTGTAAATAACCGGCTTTATATCTTCCCGCGCGTTCAGCGCCTGCGCCAGCTTTTCGAGATCCACCGGCATAAAAAGCTCCCCGTTATGACGCTTCGAAAGATTAAAAAGCGCCTGGTGATCTGCCGTCGTATTGGTGATCTCGATCAGCAAAGGACTCACACTGAAACGCCCGCTTTTGGAATAAACTTTTTCACCCACTTTTGTTTTCGCTTCATACTTGTATTCCCCCACAGGAAACATTTTCGCGTCAAGCCGGTAGCCATTACCTGTCGGAGTAAAAGTGGATGGAAAACGTTTTCCGTTCTCATCAATAATATCAATAGAAACAACCGGTGTGTTAATCAGTTCATAGCTCTGGTTATAAACTTCAGCTTCAAACTGCACCGGTTCATTCTCAAGAAAATTAGATTTCGCCGTTACCCGGAAAAAGCTCTTTTCTTCGCGGACGGATAAAAACTGGATGGTTTTACTGATCAGCTCATTAAAAATGTCGTGATTGCCGTGATCAGCGAAATCATGCAACCTCCATTTATACAAACCTTCACCAAGGAAAACGGAAATTTTACGGTCGCCCTGCTGACTGAAAACCCATAATGGATAATCCGTTTTTAATGTGCCGATTTTCTGCCGCACCAAAGCTGTTACGGCCGGACTAGAAGTAAATGTTCCGAAGGGTGTAAGTGTGGCCGGAAATGACGGTATGTACCTGACCGCTTCCGGACTCAGGTTGAAATAAGGGAAATCGGTAACAGGTATAGCTTCACTTTCATTCGGACGCTGGCCATTTACCTGGATCGTTACACCTGTATTCAGCGCATTAAATGAAGTAAAACGGTTTTGGATGCCGGTAATGTAAAAAACAGGGATTTTTGCAGCAGCAAGATCGGTGATGAGCTTTTGTCCTTGTGCGTTTTCGGATGGAATGCTATGAAGGATGGCAAGATTGTAGGAAGCTACAGGCTTATCAAAATCCTCAAGAATGAACGTTTCGGCCTGGTAGTTATCATTCGCTTCGATCGACATTTTGAGCGCACCCATATCCGGATGAGGAGCCGCGCCCACGATCAAAATTTTCTGACGACCGTCGAGCACATCGATGAAAATATCCTGGCGGTTATTACGCGTGTTGTTTTCCCCGTCAATAACCGTAAGTGAAACCGTATAACGCTGCAAGCCGGCATTCGTCGCGGTCAGTTCTACCGGAACAGTCTGAGTAAACGGATCGGCATTCATATCCACAGGTTTTGTAAAAAGAACCTGGCCACCTTTGCTTACGGTAAGTGTGGTTTTTGCATTCGCGCAGCGGTGAGCATCAATAACCACATCGAGCGGAAAAGTATTTCCGAGGAACGCAATACCATTATGAATAACTTTTGTCAGAATAAGATCTTTCCGCACGGTGGTATCACCCATCGCAATGGTAAATACCGGCGCTTTGATCCGTTCAGCAGCATATAGCGGACTTTGCCCCTGGTTGTAAATTCCATCGCTGGCAACAATGATCGCGCCCAGGTTGCGGTCAGCGTAACGTGTTTCAAGCTCATCGAATAAATTTGAAAAATCGGTGAGCTTGTCTTTGTACACGAATGTGGCATCCTCACGGAATTTATCACCAAAGCTGTAGGTAACCACATTGAATTTATCACCAAGTGCGTCTTTCAGCGCCTGAAGTTTTTTCGGGTATTCCGTTTTGTTGAACGTAGAATCCTTCCCCATGATAAGCGATTCCGATTCATCCTGCGCGATAACGATAACAGGTTTTTCTACTTCCCTGAAAATCGTTTTCAGCAACGGGCTCATCAATAAGAACGCGAGAAAAGTAACAACGATAAAACGGAACACGCCCATCACACTGCGCAACCAGAGCGAAATTTCTTTCAGTCTTGCTTCACGAAAATACAAAGCGCCGGAATAAATGAGCCCTGCAAGAATGCAGAGCAGCAGGTACCAGCCGGGAGCTTCTGTGATGACGGATAATTTCATAGGGCTGATTCAATATTCAATATTCAAGATTGGAAATTGAATATTCTTAAGAGTCTTAAAATTTTCAGGTGAGCATTCCGCCGCATACATTTAATGTCTGTCCGGTAATGTAGGCCGACATTTCGGAAGCTAAGAACAAACATGCGTTTGCAACATCTTCTGCGGAGCCGCCACGTTTCAATGGAATTCCATCTCTCCATTGCTGCACCATTTTTTCATCGAGCGCGCCGGTCATTTCCGTTTCAATAAATCCGGGAGCGATGGCGTTGCTGCGAATGTTGCGCGAACCCAATTCAAGCGCCACAGACTTTGTAAAGCCGATGATGCCTGCTTTGGAAGCTGCATAATTCGTTTGTCCGGCATTTCCTTTCACACCAACAACAGAGCTCATATTTATGATAGAGCCTTTACGCTGTTTCAGCATTGGCCGTTGGACCGCTTTTGTAAGGTTAAAAACCGATTTGAGATTCGCGTTGATCACGTCATCCCATTGCTGTTCGCTCATGCGCATCAATAACGTATCGCGTGTTATACCGGCATTATTCACGAGCACGTCCACGGTGCCGAAATCAGCAACCACGGCAGTCACTAATTCATCAGCCGCTTTAAAATCAGCCGCGTCTGAACGGTAGCCTTTTGCTTTAATTCCGAACGCCGTCAATTCCTGCTCGAGCGCCTGGCCTTTTTCCACCGATGATAAATAAGTGAACGCGACATTAGCGCCATGCTGCGCGAAAAGCAATGCAATCCCGCGGCCAATGCCACGAGAGGCACCGGTTACAATTGCGGTTTTACCTTCAAGAAGTTTCATAAAGAGAAATGGTTTTTCAGTTTGAAAGATGAAAACCAAAGATAACTGAAAAGTCCAATCCTTTTTTCAGGACAATTTCCCAATAAAGGTGAAGGTAATTCCCTTGGTTTTCTGATGTTGAAATTTTATTTTGCGGTAATAGGAAAATCATGGCATTCGTCCCTCACGGTTGTTCAATCCGGTATTGCGTCTGTTTCCGCACCATTTGATTTGCAAATCAAACTTTTGAATCATATCTTTAAATATAAATACCATAGCCATGCGTCACTATCTATGCTTGCTCGTTTTACTTTTTCCAGGAATATTGTCCTCTAAAAACGATTCTTTAGACCTTCCGAAAAACGCAATTTATGCAGAGGGTGGTGGCCCGGCTTATACTTATTCAATCAATTATGCGAGGTACTTCCGTACCCCGGATCTGATTGGTTCGATACGAATCGGGGCTGCTTATGTCAATTTCGAAGAAACATTCAGCATGCCGCTTGAAGGTACTTTACTCATAGGCGGAAAACGTCATTTTGTAGAATTCGGGATGGCTGTTATCTTCTTTTCTAAATTGACGAACCATCATGCTTCGCCTGGCGCATCCTCACTTGGTTATAACGATTACCAAACAAAAGAGCAGGGCTTAAATCTTTCCGCCCGGGTCGGATATTGTTTTTTCCCCCTGCATTCCAACAGGATTATGTGTCGCGCAGGTTTCACACCTATCGTATTTGCAAAAAACTATGGTATGAGCGGCGACATAACCAAATCAGAGATGAAATTGTGGGGCGGCGTTAGTTTGGGTTATGCTTTTTAAATAGTCATTTTTTTCCTAATCTATCGAGCGCAGACGAGACACCTATCGAGCGCAGACGAGACACATATCGAGCGCAGACGAGATACCCCCATTTAATTGTAATTTTGCCCCATGAGCCAATACAGCTATTACATCATCTACAAACCTTACGGAATGCTTTCGCAGTTTACGCCAGAAGGCAATAAACCGGCGTTGGGTGCTCTTTTAAAATTTCCGCTGGATTGTTATCCTGTCGGAAGGCTTGATGCGGATTCGGAAGGATTGCTTTTACTTACCAATGATAAAAAGATCAATCAGAAGCTGCTGGATCCGAAAGCCGGACATAAGCGTACTTATTTTGTGCAGGTCGACGGAGCAATAACAGATGAAGCTATTCAAAAGCTTGCTGATGGAGTGGAAATAAAAGTAGAAGGCAAAATATACCAGACGCTTCCGGCAATTGTTGAACGCATTGAAGAGCCGGTGCTTCCATCCCGCAATCCTCCCGTTCGTTTTCGCAAAACGATTCCTACATCATGGATCAGCCTGACTTTGACAGAAGGAAAAAACAGGCAGGTGCGGCACATGACAGCAGCTGTTGGATTCCCAACTTTACGCATCGTGCGCGTAGCGATGGAAAAGATCGGAATCGGCACCATGGCTTCCGGCGATGTGATCGAGATGAAAAGTAATGAAGTGTATGACCAGCTCTTCTGAGGGTACGAATTACGAATCTTTACGAATATACGAAGGCAATAAGTGGGATTCATACACTCTTACAGATGCATAATTAATACACTCATTCGTACATTCGTTTAGATTCGTAATTCGTACCCCCTTTTCGTATATTCGTAAAGATTCGTAATTCGTACCCTCCTTTCGTATATTCGTATTTATTCGTAATTCGTACCCTGTTTAAAAATGGTCGCAGAAATAATACGCCAGCTTGATTTTAATCTTGCCTACGCCAAAAAATCAGTAGAAGATGTTTCCGAACTGCAGATGACTATCAAACCATCTGCCGGATTGGATAATCATCCTGCATTTACACTTGGACATCTTACAACAGCGTATGCCAACCTGATGAATAATCTCACGGGAGAATTTATTCTTGCCGATGGATTCAAAGAAACATTCCTGCGCACAGGCCCCGGCGATCCGACTTTGCCAAACCAGGATGCTGCAGCTTATCCGTCAAAAGAAAAATTACTCGCGGAAATGGACCGTCAACACCAGCGGCTTGTTGATCACCTGCTGCGGATGGATGAAAAAAAGCTGAAGGAAAATTTTGAATGGCGCTTTTCTTCTTTTCTCCCTACTTACCTCGACAGGATCATGTTTCTTTGCGTTAATCATTACGCCATGCACCTCGGACAATTAGCTGCCTGGCGCCGCGCAATGGGATTACCTTCTGCACTTGGAGCATTGTCTTAAAAAAACGTCCTTTTTCAATTTACTTTTTCCTGTATATCCTATACTCAGCTTCTCTTCCGTTTTCACTCATCGGAATCGTAAATACATTTGTAAATGTGGTATCCTGATCCAACTCTTCTTTGTTGATTTTCATATCGAGCAATGCAAAATGATTGTCCCAGATCAGCACATCGCCTGACTTTAAAGTTTTCAGATTAGCAGCATTGAGGTGCGTACGTTTTCGCTGATCAAAAGGATCAATATTAAGTGCGATAGCGAGATGCGGCGCCTCATAAGCGATCTTCGGAGTTTCTGTTTTCTGTTCAAAAAGAAATTTACCAACTTCCTCGGCTGCTTTTTGCTCCACGCTTAATGTCATATCCCGGTCAAAAACAATTGCGCCATGTGTACGCGTAAAGGGAAAAGCCACGATGTAAAATAAGATGGCCACTTTTAGAACTACACTGATATTTTTCCGGTCAGGAATAATTTCTTCTGTCAGAAAATTAAAACCTTTCAGCATGATCAGCGCCATCAGTGGAATAACGCAGATAAAAACTCTCGTCAAACCCATTGAACCGAAAATTCCGTAGTACCAGAAAATCGTGTGCGCGGCAAAGAAGCAGAGAAATCCGCCAAAGACAACAATCCATACAAGACGGCTAATTTTTTTTCTTTTCAGAATATCTTTCAGCAGCGCGACGAATCCGAAAAGAAATAAAACCAAAGCCGGCAAACCCAGTATATAAAAAAGTTCCTTTGCAAAATGCCCCATGTCTCCCCTGCCGTATATGCTATCGAAATGCGCATATGGAATTTTACGGAACACCCAAAGCAAATCCTGGTGCGCGAAATAGCCGGCAAAAGAATACACAAAATGTCCGGCGGCCAGCCACGGAATTAATTTCCATTTCTGCTTCGCTATTAAATAAACTCCGAAAACACCCAGGAAGATCAAACCTTCCGACCTTACAAACGGCATAAAAGAAACCAGCAAAATGGCCGGAAGGTATTTTCGTTTCGTACAAAGGAAAATTGCACCTGCAAGAAAAAGCGCGAACAATGGTTCTGTAAGTCCCGAAAAAGTGAGCACAAAATACATTGGCGAAAAAATAAGCAGCAGCGCTACTGCATACGTATTTTTAAGTTGAAGCCGTTCTGCAATTTTATACGTCAGGAAAATAGTTCCGAGCGTGTTCAGCACATTGAACAACTTCATTCCTCCAAATCCGAACTGAGCAAACGGACTTGCAAGCAGCACAAAAACCGGCTTGGCCCAATGATGAAAATACAGGTCGGGATGCCTGGGTGCGTATTTCGCAAAGAGATAATGCGTTATGCTGTCGCCAGAATCGCCGGTGCCGTTGAAGTAAAAAATAGTGAACGCCGCAAGAACCGCGTAAAAAAGCAGGATAAGGTAAATGGGCTCTTTGAAAAATCTCATTTTCTTTTTAGGCCAGCCTTGGTGAATACGAGGGGTATGAATTACGAATTTACACGAATATACGAAGGGGGAACGAATTACGAATCGTAGGAATAGTACGAATCACTGTTTAGGAAATTCTCATGCTATCATTCGCATATTCCTACGATTCGTAATTCGTTCCCCGGATAGGCTTAATTTTTGTCGGAAAGTGTATTAAAACAACTCTTATGAAAAATTCAAGAAGCAATAACAACATGCAAAGCAGCTCGGGAAATACTAAAAAGCCACGTCCTGAAGTGAGAGATAATCTCGACAGCCGCCAGAATAAAGAAGGCAAAACAAGCGGCCAGAAAAGCAATAAAGGCGATACCAAAAAAGGTTGATTCTTATTTTCTCCGCTGTGTAAACGTTCCTCAAAAGGGGACGTAATTCTACTATCTACAGCAGTCTGTTCTTAACCATTTGATGTATTTGAATTTTAATTCTAAAAACGATTCATATTGGTATTCCATTTTCAGGTAATTTAAGATTTCTTCGTTCGTATAAGGCAATCCTCCCATGACTGAATTAAAATCACACCAGGTTTTTTGTGAATAATCCATTCCATTGCAATTTTATATCCTTTGACGATATTTAGCGCTCCTTCCCCAACAGCACTATACTTGTTATGGTAATCGTGAGAGATAATGCATTATCACTGTGGGATATCTTTATTTTGCATGATCTCCAAAACTACTTACTGTAATAATCTTCAAGTGTCGTACAGCATTGCTCATATTTTTTCTTCAAATAGATGAGAATTTCTTCATTTGAATAGCGTTGCCATCCAAAGAAAGACTTGAAATCATGGTCGGGATGCTCATTAACTGCCCACTCTATAGCTTTCTTATAGCCCAGCATGTGATTAAGTGCTGTTTCGTCATTCTCTTGTATAGGATAAAATGGAGGATAATTTGCCGGATCAGTTAAATTGTTTTGGTTATGGAGGTGATACACATTATAAACTAAAAGAGCGAGATAGTCCATTATCTCTTTGGGAATATCATTATTTTGCATGATTTACTTTTATTTTAGAAATGTCCACCGCACGCTTTTCAAGCTCATTCAGAATAAATTTAAGTGTTTCAGGCAACGGCCAATAATGTCCGCTTTGATTATTTAATTCAGTAATAATACCATTTTCAATCACCATCTGCCCGCCAGTTGTAATAGGCCCACCTGTTTTCGGTTCCCCTTCCCAAATAAAGGAAGAATGATGAAACTTTCCAACTTCCTGCTATTTGGAAAAATAAATCTGGCCAGATTTACTCATTACATAAATAGCATGATTTACCTGGGAGGGAGGAGCAATTAATAAATAAAATGCCCGGACAAATCTGAGGCAAAGTTCACGGAAAATTAAAGCGACCTGAAGAATAACAACCTGAAAATCCACGAACAAGACCAAATAAAAAGCCTCAAAAGTTACAGTAAGACAAAATACAACAATCTTGTTTTTTTGTTAAAAGCAATCTAAAATCTAAAATCACTTATTCTAAAATTCACATCCACGTTTTAAAAGGTTTGCCCGCAAGGTTGGAATTCGCATAGCGTTTGTCCTTTGAAATTTCCTTGTCAATCCATTCCGGAAGATCAATAATTTCATCTTCGGCTTTCAACTCTATTTCAGCAACGATCAGTCCTTCATTTTCGCCCAGGAATTCATCTACTTCCCACAATTTATTTTTATACGTCACATGATGGCGGATCTTTACAATCGGGCTGCTCGGAAATGCTTCCATCAATTCTTTTACACCGTCCAGTGGCATTTCATATTCAAATTCTGCTCTTGAAATTCCGGTTGTCGGACCTTTCACGGTGATGAAACCTTTGTCGTCCGCAATTCTCAGGCGGATTGTTTTTTCCAAATCGCGCGAGAGATACGCCTGCGTTATCGAAATGCTTTTTTCGGGTTTTGCCTTCGCCCACAATTCTTTTCTTACAAGATATTTTCGTTCAATTTCAACACCCATTTTCAGATAGATTTATTTATCAAATATAAGGGATTGTTGACCGGTATAAATGAAGAAAATAAAATTGCAATATACATGGGCGTGCCCCATGAAGTAAACGCTCTTCGCGTTTATTTCATGGGGTCGGGCTATACGCTGCAAGTCCTTTTTATAATTGTCACACTAAGCGAAAGTCGAAGGACGGCAATTATAAAAGAGGGCTTTTCGCTTCTATCCCTCACGCAAAAAAATAAAACAAAAAGGGTTCTGCTGCTTAGAGCAAAACCCTTTTATTGAAATCCAAAAAGAGCCATCTACGGGACTCGAACCTGCGACCTGCTCATTACGAATGAGCTGCTCTACCAGCTGAGCTAAGATGGCTTATCGGGATGCAAAAATACATTTTATTATAAAACGGGAACATTTGTTACTTCCTGCAAGTAATTCAATTTCATTTTTTCAGGTTTTCATTCCCCGCAAAGGCCCCACATATGAAACGCACTCCGCAACAATCACACCCACCACGCCACAATCGAAAATCGGCAATCACCAAATCGGCTATCGGCAATTACTTCGCTACCGCCACCGGAAATATCTCCTTCAATTTCGCCACCGCGTAATCAATTTCTTCTTTTGTATTATTCTTGCTGAACGAAAAACGTACGCTCGGCCGACTCATATCCGTTCCTATCGCGCGCAATACATGTGAGCCTACATTGCTGCCCGAAGAACAAGCGCTGCCTGCCGATGCAGCAATGCCATTGATATCAAGATTGAACACAAGCATTTCCGCATTCTCTGTCGGCGGCAGGCAAACATTAAGCACGGTATAAAGTGAGTTTCCTTTTGCATCGCCATTGAACGTTACGCCCGGAAGCGCTTTTTCCAGTTGTTCGATCATGTAATTTTTCAGCCCGAGAATATATTCCTGGTGCTTTGCAAGATCGCGGTATGCAATCTCCATTGCTTTTGCCAGCCCGATAATTCCGTACACATTTTCAGTGCCGCCGCGCATATTCCGTTCCTGCGCGCCGCCGAAAATTAACGGGGCAATATTAATGTCGCTGTTGATGTAAATAAATCCAACACCTTTCGGACCGTGAAATTTATGCGCTGCACAATTTAGAAAATGCAAATGCACATCCTTCACATCAATCGTGTAATGTCCGACCGTCTGCACCGTGTCTGAATGGAAAATTGCATTGTATTTTTTACAAAGCTCGCCAGCCTTTTTCAGCGGCAGCAAATTTCCAATCTCGTTATTCGCGTGCATCAACGAAACGAACGAACGCTCATTGGTTTTCAGCAGCTCTTCAAGATGCTCGAGATCAACATGACCATCCGGAGTGATGTTCACAATGCTCAATTTGATCAGTCCGCGATCGGCCATTGACTCGAGCGTGTGCAAAACCGCATGATGCTCCAGCGGCGAAGTAATCGCATGTTTCAACCCAAGTCCTTCAATCGAACAGCGGATAGCCATGTTGTCGGCTTCCGTTCCGCCCGAGGTAAAAAACACTTCCGAAGGCGAGCAATCCAGCAGCCGCGCTACCGTTTTCCGCGATTGCTCCAGCAAAGCGCGCGTCTGGCGGCCCCAGGAGTGAATGGAAGAAGGATTGCCGTAATGTTCCGTCATTAACGGGAGCATTGCGTCTAAAACTTCTTTGTCGAGGGCAGTGGTAGCGGCGTTATCGAGGTAAACTTTCATCGGGTTTTGGATTGAGAGTACAAAGGTAAGGGGAAATTCAAAATTCAAGGATTCAAAGATTCAAGATTCAGCTACGGGGTTAATTCCCGCGTAAGAATGGGTAAAATGTGTAAAGCCTGAGTGTTTATGATATTACCCGTGTATGCTTGACATTCCATGTATGTTCCCGCACCTTTTGTTCTTCAGATTGCCCGTTAGTAGTGACAATGCCCGTTTGTTCG
>JALYQL010000332.1 GCA_030855855.1 Bacteroidota bacterium
ATACAGTCAATACAGTCGTTAAAACCGAAAATGTGATTGTTAATACTGAGAAGAATGTTGTGCAAGGTGAGGTGAATACGGAGAATACTGTAGTTAATGCGGAAAAGAATGTTGTGCAGGGTGAAAACAAAGCTGTGCAGGAAGAGGTTAATGCTGTACAACAAAGCACCGCATTGACTTTTAAAGTTGGCGATTCGATTGCCGGCCTGACCATTAAACAACTCAGGGTGGGGGCTAACGGTAGAGTTGCGGTAATCGGAAGATCCATGGGGAATGAAACTGTTACCGGAGTTAAGAATGTGTATGCTGAATTAAATTCTAAAAACGTGGTAGCGGAAATTTTTGATAAAAGTTCTTTAACAGGCCTTGAGTTAGAAAGTTTTAATGCGGCGTTAGCCGAATTCAAAACTGTTACCAATAACTTTACAAAGCGCTTGAGCAACATGGATATAATGAAATTGGAGATGTATAAATTGAATAAAACATGGGCGCAGAGATTAGCAGACCAGGGCTATACCGTTTTAGATATGGGTGATTTTAATAACTTAGGGTTCAGCGTTTTTTACGCAATGGAAAAAATGACTATTTTCAGATTATGAAAGACAACATAAATGTGACTCAAAAAGAATTCCAATCTGAATTAGAAAGAATATTTAGCCTTTATAAATTTTTTGATAGCTATTCAGGTTCTGTTGCGGAAAGTCGATTTCGTGTCAATCAAAAAATTACACCGTACACTGCTTATGATGAAACATTTGTTTCCAATAATGGTAAGCGCGTTATCACTATTTCATTAATGAATTATGAAACTACCAGGAGTCTTTTTTGGGAAATAATAAATAAGGAGAGCCAACCGGACAAACTTCTGGACTTATACGATTACCTGGAATTCAGAGGCATAAAAAACGCGCGGTTTTATATGACTTTAGAAAATCATGCCGGAATACATTTAATAGAAAAATTAAATTCATTCTTTCAATGGTTTTCTACAATATGCGACGAAGATTTAAGAATGATTTTGATTGGTGAAACCTGGGTGGATATAACATTTGATTGGAAGAACTATAAATAATTATTAGTAATAACAGCTGCGAACGATTTTTTTATTGGATTTGCCCCGGGCAGTAGAGCACCTTATTGATAAAGAGCGGGGCAGAATGGTGTAGATATGCTTTCTGTGGGTAATGAAAATAAAAACGTGATCGGAGGTTCTGATGTCTCCACCAACAAGACGCTGTCGGTTAATAATGCTGACAAAAAGAAAGAGGACACAACTAATGAAATAAATCATGAGATTTCTCATGGCACTACAGTTAACAGCGATGACGGCGATAAGGATAAGAAGAAAAAAGGTGATGCCGCGCTTCCTGTAAATTCCATAAATCAATCGATACCTTTCCCTTTTCCTAAACAGGATGAGAAAAACAAAGACAATTTTTCCGGTGATCAGAAGAGTAAGTTTGCGCCAGCGAATGGTGATGAGGCCGGTACATTAAAAGGAATTAAGAGTGGCGTGATCCAGGATAAACCAAAACTGTTCCCGCCATCAATGGATGTGAAGTTTGAAGGAAAGGGACCGGGTAAAATTATCAATGACAATAATAAAGTTGATGACAAAAACGGGGATCTTCAAAAAAATAAAATCAATGATAGTAAAGAAGGCATTATCGATAAAAGTATTTCCGACAAAAAACCTGACGAAAATGTAATAGAGAATAACCAGGAAGAAGTTGAGCTCGAGCTTAAAGAAGAAAATAAGGATGATGAGAAGACGCTGGTAGTAGAAAAATTACCCGAATTAACCCGCACTCCTGAAATAAAAGTAGATACAGCATCGCTTAAAAAAGATGCGGAGCTGCAAAAGAAATTGCTCAAAGCGGCTGTTGTCAAAGAAGAGCAAAAACTTACTGTAAATGCAAACCGGCATAAAAAGACTGTAGACAAGGAATACACAAAACAAACGGGTACCGTTACACTTGATTATGATAGTGCAATTGCACGGGTCAGGCAATCGCTTAAGACAGCCCAGGCACGGGTGGTAATAGGGAAAGGGGAGAAACGGGCTTTGCTGGTAAATAATGCCGCTGACCGGAAAGCGCAGGTTGATATCATTACCACTGCAAAGCAGAATGAATTAATACTTCTCGGCAAGCAGTATGGCATTGATGCGAAATCTCATGCCGCGGGATTGATAAACGATGCTGCCAAACGATATGAAAAAGGGAAGACAACAGTTGAAAAAAATGCTGCTGATGCAATTGCTCCTTATGTAAAGCACGAATACTATGCAGATGTTAAGACAGACGTAAATGAAGCGGCTACCGAGACGAAAAAAAATCTCATAAAATCGACGTATGATTTACAGGTAACCCTGAAGGAAGATGCAAATGATATTGCCGGGCAATTCGATGAAGATGCTGCGACTGCAGCTTCGAAAATGCCTGATAGTAAAGACGCGACAAAGAAAAATATCGCAAATATCCTTGTTGAAGGACTTAAGCAGTTTGACGGTGTTTCAGGAAAACCGTTGCTTGAATTAGCCACGCGTGTTAGTCAGACTGTTGCGGAGCTCCAGAAAAATAAAAAGGAGGCCCTTGATAATTTACGGAAACAAAAAGACGATGCCGACAAAAAAATAAACGAAAAAGAAACTGAAGGAAAGAAAGCGCTGCGTTCGCAAAATGACAAGCTCGTTAATGCGATCGATACCATAACCGGCGATACGGAGAAAGAAATAAAAATACTGAAGCCGGAATTGGGTAACAAGCTCATTGACGCAGCTAAAGAGAAGCTAAAAGAAACGTCTTCCATCCTGGCCGAAAGCTCCGTTTCGATAAATAAGTCGATCAATCAGCAGCAATCAGGAATCGCATCTTCAACAGTAAGCTCGCTGATCTTTACTGGTAAGGAATCATCGAAGAATGCCGATACGATTGCAGGTAATGCGGAAAAAGGAGGGAAGCAGACATCAGATAGCATGATTGATAGCTATGCGCAAGTGTCAACACAGATGACGGATAGCATGGATGCGGAGCTTGTTAATTTCACGACAGAGCTTGACAATACAATTACAGAATGCCGGACCAAATTTGATGAGCAGCTTGCGGAAGGAATTAAGGGTATGAATGAAAAGGCGAATGATGTATTTGCCGAAAACAATAAAATGGTCGCTGATAGTCGCCAGCAATTTATTGACCAGGCGAAAGATTCCAGCGAGGTTGGTTTTTGGGATTTTATGGAAGCTCTTGGAAGTTTCTTCCTCGGAGTACTGAAGGCTATTGGAATGATCCTGCTCGTACTGGCTATAATTTTGGTCATTGTCGGACTTCTTATCCTGCTGTTTTATGGTATTGTTTTCCTGATCGGTTATTTCGGAGCCGCAGGGTTGGCATTATTGCTGCTGGATATGGGAGCAATTTTCGGGGCTTATTTGTTGGAGCTTCTTGCGGCTTACTGGATCCATTTCCTTGTAATTGGAGTGGTGGTAAGTATTAAGATGTACTATGATAAGAGTCAAGACAAAAACCTGACCCGTAACCAAAAGTGGGAAGGATATGGAGAAGCAACAACCTATCTCTTAACAAGCTTCTTGGGTTCCTGGAGCTCATTCAAAGGATTGTTTGGTGCAGCCGCTGAAGTGGCTGATGCCGAAGCAGCCGTGCTGAACATTGCAAAAGAAGAAATAGCCCTGACCAACGTTGCGAAAGAAGAATTGGCGATTACCAATATTGCCAAGGAGGAGATGGCGGTGACGAATATTGCTAAAGAGGAGGCAGGTATGGTT
>JALYQL010000333.1 GCA_030855855.1 Bacteroidota bacterium
GAGCAAGGTTGCCAGGATGGAATTGATATTTACTTCGGAACATTTGCAAAATCATTCGCATTGATCGGCGGATTTATTTCATCGACAGAAAATATTGTGGAATACCTGCGCTACAATATGCGTTCACAGATCTTTGCAAAATCATTGCCGCTGCCGTTAGTCGTTGGCGCTTTGAAGCGTCTTGAGCTGATGAACAAACATCCTGAATACCGTGAAAATCTCTGGAAGATCACACGCGCGTTGCAGGAAGGTTTGAAGGCAAACGGTTTCAACATCGGCACAACCTGTTCACCTGTTACACCGGTTTATCTCAGCGGCTCCATTCCCGAAGCAACAAATCTTATTCTCGATCTTCGTGAGAATTATAATTTGTTCTGCTCGATGGTGGTTTACCCTGTTATTCCGAAAGGACAAATCATTCTGCGTTTGATTCCGACAGCAATTCATACCATTGAAGATGTGAATTACACGATCGAGTGTTTCTCTAAGATCAAGGATAAGCTGATGTCAGGGAAATATATGAGTGATAAGATTGCAGCGTTTTAGGGCATTGCGCTTTTTGCCAGCCTTCGATACATTTTTCTTTTTGTCAGTCACTATATGCAAAAGATAATTATCCCGGTTGACAAAAAAAAACACTCAGTCTGACAAAATAGAGAATTATAATTCAAACGGTAATCAGCAATGGTTGCCGTTTTTTTAATGTATTCACGAATCCAATCCTTAGATTCACAGTGGCTTCGTGGCAATTTTTCACCGTGACTACGTGGCAAAAAAAAAGAAAATCTCTCTCGTCGATTGACTTCAGGTCAGTGGTCACGAACCTGTTTATTCCTAAAAACAAACATTCTGCTAAAATCGTAAGTGGAATAATTGTCGGTCTCGTTTTAATGTGCCTGATTGTCCTCATTTATTTCTTAGTGACCGACGAAAAAATTGGCGGATAACACGGTGACCGATAAGCACGGAGAAAAAAATCAGTGAAAATCCATACGATCCGTGCCATCCGTGTTCTATCCCACACAGCACTTCCACACCCAAAACAATTGGTAATTGGTAATTTGTAATTTGTAATCAAATAATTGGTAACCCACACGCCACTTCCCCACCCAAAACCACCCAAAACAATTGGTAATTGGTAATTTGTAATCAAGTAATTGGTAACCCACACACCACTTCCCCACCCAAAACAATTGGTAATTGGTAATCAAGTAATTGGTAATTTTACTCCCTATGGCCACATTTTATGATTTTGGATTAGAAGACAGGGTTTTGGACGGAATTGAAGCGATGGGATATACCAATGCGACACCGATCCAGGAAATGACAATCCCGATCTCCATCACCGGAAGAGACCTGATCGCCTGCGCACAAACCGGAACAGGGAAAACTGCTGCTTATTTACTGCCGACAATGAACCGCATTCTGCAGGAAAAAGACCGCAGCCAGATTCATACACTCATCATCGCGCCAACCCGCGAGCTTGCTTTACAGATTGACAACGCCGTTACAGGATTTGCATATTTCACCGGCATCAGCAACATAGCAGTGTACGGCGGCGGATCGGGCGAAAGCTTCGACCGCGAGAAAAAAGCGCTTTCTACAAGCACCGATATTATTGTTGCAACACCCGGACGTTTGCTCGCACACATGAATCTCGGTTATGTGAAGCTCGGAAAATTAAAAACGCTCATCCTCGATGAAGCCGATCGTATGCTCGACATGGGTTTCTTTGATGATATCATGCGCATCATCAAACATCTTCCGAAAGAAAGACAGACGCTGATGTTCTCTGCAACAATGCCACCACGCATCCGCCAGATGTCGCAATCCATTCTTATCAACCCGGAATCGATCAACATCGCATTATCGAAACCGGCTGAAGGAATTAAACAATCAGCCTACAGCGTCTACGATATGCAGAAAATTCCGCTGCTGCTCGAAATATTAAAGAACAAAGATTTTATCAGCGTAATTATTTTCTCCTCGACAAAAGTCAATGTCAAGAACATGGAGAAAGAATTAAAACGCCTCGGACTTTCTGCTTCTGCAATTCATTCAGATCTCGAGCAGAATGAACGGGAAGAAGTGTTGCGCAATTTCAGGAACAGGAATCTGAAAATTCTCGTTGCGACTGATGTGTTATCACGCGGGATTGACATTGAAAATATTTCGCTGGTCATCAATTACGATGTTCCGGGCGACGCGGAAGATTATGTGCATCGTGTGGGAAGAACTGCGCGCGCGGAAACAAAAGGTGAAGCGATCACTTTCATTACAACAGACGACATGAAACGTTTTAATGATATTGAGCGGCTCATCGGTTATGAAGTGGAAAAAGGAGTTTTACCTGCTGAATTGGGAGAAGCACCACCTTACAACAAGAACGCGAAATTCGAAAAGAGAAAACCAGGCGGTGGCGGCGGAAAATTCAAAGGTGGAAAACCTGGTGGCGGTGGTGGTGCAAGAAAATCCGGATCGTCAAGAAAACCTAATCAGCGTTAATTTCCAGGAATAATGTTTTTCAGAAGCAAAGCATTTCTTATTACAGCTATCGTTCTGCTTGTTGGCGGAATTGCCTGGCTGCTCTTCAGCTTATTTTCTCATTCATCCGATGCGCACCTGAAGCTCATCCCGAAGAATGCAGCTGCGGTTTTAAAAATTGACATCAAAAATCTGGCAGTAAAAGCTGACCCGATGAAGCTGATGCAGAACCCGGTTTTCAAAAATGTTCCGGCTACCGGCAAATCATCTATCCGTAACCTTATTGCCGATCCGTTTTCCACCGGAATTGATCCGCTCGAAAATGTGTATGGTTTCCTGGCGAAGGAAGATAAGGCAACTATCAGCGCGATTGTTTTTAAAGTAACAGATGAGGAAGAGCTGGAAAAGTTTGAGCGTGGATTGGGAATAGGCGGCAATCTTGTGGTGGAAGACGGCATTTATTATTCGGAAATTGATGAAAACCGTTGCATTGCATGGAACAGCGAAGCCGGAATTATAATGGCCGTTCATGGCGGTGATAAAAAAATATTTGCTAAAAAATATCTTGAGCAGGATAAAAAAGAATCGATACTTGCCAATGATAATTACAAAACATTCGCAGAAAAATCATTTGACCTTGGATTGTTCCTCGATAATAAATCGCTTTCGCAGATGAGCGGGACAACTTCTTCTCTTTCGTCGCTTGGATTTACGGACGGGCATGGCGAATTGCTTTTGAATTTTGAAAATGATAAAGTTTCTACTATTTACACCAATTACCCGGAAACAAAAACCACCGCTTCGATCCTGAAAAAAACCGGTCCCGATGCAAAACAATTCAACGCCATCGCGCCACAACCTCCCCTGCTCTATCTCGGCTTATCAGCAGACATTAACGCCCTTTTCGACGCGCTTGGAACTGATCCGTCCATGAAACAGAATATCGACGCAATGTCCATGTATCTCGGAATGCCGAATGCTGAACTCAGAAAATTATTCACCGGAGATATTTCCCTCGCGTTCACCGACTACAAAGATATTTCCTCCTACGATCCGCGGGTTGGCGCAAATGTGGATATGCTTATAAAACAAATGGGCGGATCGCAAGAAGACCGGAGTGAATATGCGTTGAATGTTCCTATCGCATATATCAATGTTGGTGTGACGGATGATGAAAAAGTGAACAAGATGCTGACAGAATTAGGAATGCAGCAAATGGGTAATTTTTACGCTATGCCCGGAATTAATTTTATCGTGTACGCGATTGCAAAAGACGGACATCTTCTTGTAACAAATGATTATTACGCAGCTGAAACCCTTGCGAAAGACGGAAAATTTCCGGGACAGCTTCCGGCAGCAATTTCAAAAACAAACCCGTTTTCCCTTTGGGCCGATCTTGACCAGAAACATTTCCCGATTGCGCTTACTGAATCCATGAAGGATGAGTACAACGAACAAACTGTTGATCTTTTCCTGCAGATTATCAAACCTTTTCAAAGTGTGAAAATGGAAAGCAAGGCCGACGGATCGCAGCTGGATATTTCAATTGAAGCAGGCGAAGGAAATAGTCTTTACCGTCTCATTACTTACTACGGAAGCCTCGCCAATTAATATGCGCATCGAATTCAAAAATGTTCTTCCTATCCCTTTAGCCGATACACCTTTATCAGCGGAAAGCTGCTGGAAAAAAGAATCTGTTATTGATTCAGGACAACGTTATTTAGTGGAAGCGCCTTCCGGAACCGGCAAAACAACGCTGATCAATATCATCTACGGCACACGACGCGATTACGAAGGAAATGTGCTGATGGACGGCAAGAACATCAATAGCTTTTCAATTGATCACTGGACGATGATGCGCCAGGAATTTCTTTCCGCTGTTTTCCAGGACCTGCGTTTATTTCCACAGCTCAGCGCGATAGAAAATATACGCATCAAGAACAACCTGAAAACAACACTCAAAGAAGAAGAAATCCGCTTTATGGCCGAAGAGCTTGGTGTAGCGCATCGCCTGAATCAAAAATGCGGCACACTTTCACTCGGACAACAACAACGCATTGCTATCATCCGTTCGCTTGCGCAACCGTTCCGTCTTATTTTGCTGGACGAGCCTTTCTCCCATCTCGACGAAGAGAATGCAAGAAAAGCCTGTAAGATGATCGAAGCATCATGTATAAAAAACGAAGCCGGCTTATTACTGACATCACTCGGACCCAGCAGTTATTTTAACTTCACAGGAAAGATCGTTATTTGAAAATGTACGAATTACGATATGAAAAAAATAACCCTTAGATCTAAAATCTAAAATCCTTTATTCTAAAATGTTAAACCGCCTCCTCTTCACTCATCAAAAACCTGCTCCTTTAATTGTTGCAGTTTTCGGTGCGTTGACGGGCATGCTGATGTTGCTTGCTGCACTGCAATTGTATTTTGATTTTAATGCGGTGCTGGGCGGCACAGGCGATCTTAACAAGCCGCAATACCTGGTGATCAATAAAGAAGTGAGCTTGCTCAATACTTTATTTGGCGGACAAAAAGGTTTTAGTGAAGAAGAGTTCGTAAAATTAAAAGAAGTGAAAGGTGTGCGTGATGTTGCCCCGTTGACATCCAGCCAGTTCCGGGTGAGCGTTTCTATGGGAAATAGCGGTTTGCAGGGAATTCCCGGAATGAAAACCGATTTTTTCTTTGAAGCCGTTCCTTCGAATTTTGTTGATGCAGACGCGAAGGACTGGCAATGGCAGGAGGGCGATTCGCTGGTGCCGATTATTCTGCCACGCGATTATATCAAGCTATACAATTTCGGATTTGCGCCATCGCAGGGATTACCGCAGTTGACGGAAGGAATTGTTCAGCTTGCACGATTTGACATCAATATCACCGATAAAAGCGGAAGAACAATCGTTTACCAGGGAAAGCTGGCAGCCTTCAGCGAACGGATCAATACGATTCTGGCGCCGCAGTCTTTTATTGATTACGCCAATGAAAAATTTGCAAACGTTAAACCGGGAAGCTTAGAGCCGCACCGCGTCATCATCGAATGTGAAGGTCCTGCAACTGCCGAGCTCGCTGAATATTTCGCAGCAAATGGTTATGAAACAAGCGCCGAATCATTACGCAACAGCAAGCTGAATTCTTTTTTGCGCGTGATCATGAATATTCTTGTCGCAATCGGATTGGTAATCATCCTGCTTGCCATCACTGTATTTCTCGTTTATTCGCAATTGATCATCAGCAAATCGAAATACGAAGTCGAAACACTTATCCGCATTGGCTTCAACTACAAAAAACTCGCAATGATCTACGTGAAATATTACGCGGTGATCTATTCCGGAATTTTTGTCCTCTGCATTCCCGCCCTTTGGATTTTCAAAATGTGGTTTAAAGGTTATATGTCAGCAAAAGGATTTGATCTTCCTTCAGGCTTATCCGGCTCCGTGATCGCAACCGGTTTACTTTTCACGGTATTTTTTCTTCTTGTAAATGCCTGGTCGGTTTTTTCGGGATTGAAGAAGCTGGCGAAATAGTCTCCGTGTGTTCTTCCCGATCACACACGGGGGGACTGGCTCAATTTTTGCGGCATGAATTTCACGCAAACAACCCTTTTTCGTATTTTTGAGAATACCATGAAGCACATTCTACGCATCTCCCTAATTTTCATAGCCTTACAGTCAGTTATGTATGCTCAGACTTCAGCCAGAAGTCAGGACGGGAAACACGGTGCTTTGCAGCTTAAAGTCCATATTAAAGGTTTAACAGGAGGAGAATGTTTATTAGCCAATCATTATGGCGATAAACAGTTTATCCAGGACACAGCCAGAATTGACGCAAATGGCTGGATGGAATTCAACGATACAGCTGCAATGCCGGGGGGAATTTACCTTGTAGTGCTTCCCAGCAAAAAATATTTCGAGCTGGTGCTTACTGCGGATCAGCAATTCACTGCTGAAACGGACACTGTAGATATGGTGAAGCACATGAAGATCACCGGCAATAAAGAGAATGAATATTTTTATGAATACCTGAATTATCTTGCCGCACAGCAGGCAAAAGCTGAACCGGTTCAAAACCTGATTAAGGTTACGCACAGCAAGGATTCTCTGGCATTGCTTTACAAGCAAAACGCGGAAATTGACAGCATCGTCAAGAATTATAAGCGTGCATATTACAAAACAAAACATCCTGAAACGTTTATGGCTGAAGTGTTGGCCGCAATGGATGAGCCGGATAATATTCCTTATTCAAAATTCCCACGCAAACCGGATGGCACAGTTGAGGATTCTGCTTTTAACTATTGGAATTTTCGCAACCACTATTGGGACGGAATGAATTTCAGCGACGAACGTTTGATCCGCACCCCTGTTTATCACAGCAAGATGAAATTCTATTTAGAGAAGCTCATCCCCGGTCACCCGGATTCCATCATTGCCGCCGCCGACTGGTTGATTGAAAAGACACGTCCTTCCAAAGAGCTTTTTAAATACACGGTCTATTATTGCACCTACACGTATGAAACTTCAAAAGTGATGGGCTACGATGCGATATTCGTGCATATCGTTGATAAATATTACAAAACAGGACAAGTGTGGTGGATCAATGAAGAGCAAAAGAAAAAGATCATTGACCGTTCGAACCAGCTTTCATACACACTACTCGGAAAAACAGCAGTCAACATTGCATTCACAGATACACTTGGCCGCCTGCGCACACTTCAATCGGTGAATGCGAAATATACTGTAGTAATTTTCTGGGAGCCGACCTGCTCGCATTGCAAAAAAGAAATTCCGGTGCTGAAAACTTATTACGATTCATTGCGCAAAGCGGGAATTTCATTTGAAGTTTACGCAATTGTTGCAGACATGGATATGAAGGGCTGGAAAAAATACATTAAGGAAAATAAGCTCAAATGGGTAAACGTAGCTGCGAAAGACGGACAGGAATTGGCGAATTCGAAATTCTATTATGACGTTTACAGCACGCCGACAGTTTATCTTCTTGACGAAAAGAAAACGATCATCGGAAAACGTCTTGATGCGGAAGCGTTGCAAGGCTTTCTTAATCGCCGTATTGAAGAAGACAAAAAGAAACTGCTAAAACCGAATTAGTCTCCCGCCCATGTCGCTTAAAAAAATTCTCTTCCCGCTTTTTTGCATTCTTACAGCTGCCATTTCTCTTCACGCTCAGCCGGCAGCAAAGCCGGTAAAAAAACCGCAGCCGCTTGATCTGAAAGTGCACATTAATGGATTGAAAGGCGGAGAATGCCTTTTAGGTTATCATTACGGCGATAAAAACGCAATCATTGACACCGCAAAAGTGGATGCGAACGGCTGGATGCATTTTACAGATACTGCAATGCCGGGAGGAATTTATTTTGTGTTGCTGCCGAATAAAAAATACTTTGAGATCATTCTTACTGACAACCAGAAATTCACCGTTGAAACGGATACGGTTGATTTTATCCGTTCGATGAAAGTGACGGGTAATAAAGAGAACCAGTATTTCTACGAATACCTGAATTATCTTTCAACGCAGCAGAAACTGGTTGAGCCGATCCAGGCTCAAATGAAAAAGACAAAGAATAAAGATACGCTCGCTATGCTGCAGAAAAAGTCAGCGGCTATCGACAGCACAGTCAAAGTGTACAAGCGTGCGTATTACAAAACAAAACATCCTGAAACATTTATGGCAAAGGTTCTTTCCGCCATGGATGAACCCGACCAGGTTTCTTACAGCAAATCGCCCAGAAAGCCTGACGGCACCATCGATTCCTCTTACAATTACCGCAATTTCAGAGCGCATTATTGGGATGGAATGGATTTTTCGGATGAGCGCCTGCTGCGCACTCCTGTGTACACGAACAAGATGAAATTCTATATGGAGAAGCTCACTTCACCGCATCCTGATTCGATCATGAAAGCGGCAGACTGGCTGATCGAAAAAACGCGGGCTTCAGATGAGTTGTTCAAATACACACTTTCAACGCTTACTGTACAGTATGAAACTTCGAAAGTGATGGGCTACGACGCGATCTTTGTTCATTTCGTGGACAAATATTACAAAACGAACCAGGCCACGTGGATCACCGAAGATCAAAAGAAAAAGATTATTGACCGTTCGAACCAGCTCTCCTATACACTGCTTGGTAAAAACGCCGTCAACCTTATGATGAAAGACAGCGCAGGCCGCATGCAGATATTGCAGGGTGTGCAGGCAAAATATACCGTGGTCATTTTCTGGGAGCCGACCTGCTCGCATTGCAAAAAAGAAATTCCGATGCTCAAAACATATTATGATTCGTTAAGAGCAGCAGGCGTTTCATTTGAAGTGTATGCAATCCGTTCCGACATGGATTCGGTGAACTGGAAAGCATTTATCAAAGAGCATAATCTTACATGGATAAACGTAGCGGCAAGAGACGGACAGGAATTGGCTACTGCGAAATATTATTATGATGTTTACAGCACGCCGACGCTTTATCTTGTGGATGAGAAAAAGACGTTCATCGGGAAACGGTTGGATATTGATGGCTTAAAAAGTGTTTTAAACCGGAAGATTGAGCAGGATAAAAAATCTGCCGGTAAAAAGCCGAATTGATGTACCATTTGGAGAAGTTGAACGTTATAATTAAAAGCCCACCAGTTATGTTTCGTATTCTCGGATTTATTTTGTGTCTTTCCTTCTTCGTTGCCTGCCGCTCACATGGCCCTACGAATGAATACAAAAATGCCAAGAATCATCCCAGCGACCAGCACAATAAAGAAGGCAAAAAAGCGACGAAAAAAGCGCACCGGGATTTTCTGAAAACACAGAAAAAAAACAACAAAGCCATCAGCAAGCGCGGCGGAATGTGGAGCAAGAAGAAAAAGCAATACACGAACTAGTTTTTCCTGCTGATTTTGTATTGGTGGCAATTTTTTTTAAATGAGCTTCTCTTTAACAGGTGTTTTGCCACAAAGGCACGAAGTCACCAAGATATTGATAAAGATTTTGTTTTGGGTTACTCAAAAACATTGCTAATAT
>JALYQL010000337.1 GCA_030855855.1 Bacteroidota bacterium
GCATGCTTAAACGCAGAATCGGCATTAACCCGATTATACAAAAAGCTGATCCTGATGTGCAGTCTTACCTTTTGCGTGTCAACCGCGCCATTCAGCAACTTGTTAAGGCTGTCAATCTGTAATTGCTTTTGCGCTACCAGATTTACTGGCGCGGATAATCCGAAAGCAAGCAGCAAAAAAAGCAGGAGGGATTTGTGCAGGGGATTTTTCACAGGGGAAAGGTACAAAAAGTCACATCTCAAACTGCGTAAAAGATTCTACAGTTTGTAGGAGATAGTTCGCTGATAATTTCCCTGAAAAATTTATTCAGACTTAACGTTTCGTTAGATACTCCAATGAAAAGCCCTGATAATCCGGCTGATATTCCCTGCGGAATAAAAATTGAAATGTGAAATCAAAACTCACTAACAATTACTATTATGAAACCTAAGTTTTATTTTACCGCGCTTCTTCTTGTGTTGTTGACAGGTCTTCAAAGCTGCGCCGTAGTCGGTGGCATCTTCAAAGCAGGAGCAGTTACCGGAATTATTGCTGTTGTGCTTGTTGTAGGGTTAATCATTTTCCTTCTCACGCGGATGGGAAAAAAATAAAGCCCGGCATCATTTTAGAATGTGTGATTTTAGATTGGATACTGTTTTTTAATCTAAAATCAGACGATCTAAAATGTGCTGTTAAAAAAATCCTGCCTTCTTCAGCTTCTCAATATCCTCCGGTGAATCAACCGAAATAGTTTCCGATTCGGTGAACGCTGTCATGATCTTATAACCATTCTCCAGCCAGCGTAATTGCTCCAGCGATTCTGCCAGCTCTAATTTACCCTGTGGTAGCGTAGTTAATTCTTCCAGCACATCTGTACGATATCCGTAAATGCCGATATGCTTGTAAAATAAATTTTTCTCCAGCCAGTCTGTTTTTTCTGCGCCGCGGATGAATGGAATAGGGGATCGGCTGAAATACATTCCATTACCATGAATATCCAAAACTACTTTCATGGTATTCGGATTGTCGAGATCAGAAACGTCTGATAATTTTTTTACTAATGTTCCGATCTCTACTTCCGGATTTTCAAACAAACCGGCAAGCAGGTTGATTTGTTCGGGAAGAATAAAAGGTTCATCGCCCTGGATATTGATCACCGCGCCCCAATCGCCCCATACTTTTTTCACCGCCTCCGCACAACGATCCGTCCCGCTCTGGTGATTGCCGGAAGTCATCACCACATTGCCATCGTGCTTTGTAATTTCATCCGCAATACGCTCATCATCGGTAGCAACAACAACTTCGGAAAGCATCATCGCTTTTTTCGCCTGCTCATACACACGCAGGATCATCGTCTTTCCCCCGATATCAGTCAGCGGCTTTCCCGGAAAACGGGTGGAAGCAAAACGCGCAGGAATTATTCCTAATATTTTCATAAGCTCTTAGTGATGGTGAAGATAGGCAATCACGTCTTCCTTTTGATCAGGCCATATATTGCCACTGCGCACCAGATGGCTTCCAGCACCACAAAAGGAATCGCGCTGATCATAAGCGCACCGTAACAAGCCAGGCCGGCACCGACAAGATTAAGCCAGTTGTACATTTTATCCTGCTGCTTCGTCTTTCCGATTGTCAGCAAAATAAACGCGAGTAAAATAAGGCTTACGCCCGCTGAATTGATAATGTCCGCTATTCTCATTTGTAAATTTATTAAAATAAAAAAGCACTTGTCTCCTTTATTCAGGAGGACAAGTGCTTCATTTCAAATCTATTTATTCGATGATCATCCGTTGTGCCAGCACGCTTCCGTCTTCAAGAACGACACGCAGGAAATAAATTCCGGCTTCGGCTTCAAGATTAAAATCAATGGTAACAATTCCATTCGATGACAATTGCTGTGCATATACTTTTTGACCGTTCACATTATAAATTTCCATCAAACCACTCATTCCCTTCTGATCGAGCTGCACAGAGAAATTTCCATTGTTCGGATTCGGGTAAAGGTTCACCGGATTTGTTGCTGACAATTCGCGGATGCTTACATCCATCATGGAATACGTTCCCGAGAAAGCGGCGCAACCGTTTGTGTCGGTCGTTACCACGTAATAATTTCCGTTCAGTGTTGGTGTGTAAGTCTGGCTTGTTGCGCCCGGAATAATTGCGCTGTTAAAATACCATTGGTAAGAGAAAGCGGAGGTAGAAGTAAGCACCGCCACATTTCTCGAAATAACAGGAATGGATGGAACGGGATAAAGATTTACAGAAACGGTATCCGAGCTGCTGCAACCGTTTGCATCTGTTCCATAAACAATGTAAGTCGTGCTGGAAGTTGGTCCCGCTGTCGGACATGCGATGGTAGTGTCGCTTAACCCGAATGCAGGAGTCCATGCATACGTTACACCGCCCGTTGCGCAAAGTGGCACAGTTGTACTCTGGCAGAAGCCGACATCCGATCCGGCGTTAATTGTCGGGTTCGGATTGATTGTAATTGAAACGCTGCTTATTCCTGAACATCCTGCCGCGTTTGTCATCGTCACGGAATAGAGCGCTGCCGAATCTGCAGTAATGCCCGCAGTGGTGTCGCCCGTATTCCATTGATAAGTTACGGTTGTATTATTCGTATCAATAGCAGTCAGCACAACCGAACCTCCAACGCAAAACGACGTTGGACCACCCGCTTGTATTTGTGGACCCGGCAAAGGGATAACTGTAATAATAGTGGTGTCAAGATCGATGCAGCCATATTGATTTTTCAGGTGAGCAACATAAGTTGTGGTCACAGACGGCGTAGCTACCGGATTTGCAATGTTGGACTGATTTAAACCTGCCGTGGGTGTCCACCAGATGCTGTCAACTGCTCCGTATGATCCTGTCGCCAGTAAATTTGCGGTTGAGCCAAGGCAGATGAGCGTGTCGGCAGAAGATGTGGTGGTGAGCTGGCAATATTTTACTACGGTGAAATCTTCATTGGAGCCAAGGCCTTTAGACATTCCGCCAACATAAATTTCAGACGTCGGCCCGATGGCGATTGCGTAGGATTGATCTGAGTTGGTTGCTGTTCCATTATATTTTACAATCCAGGAAGTATCTCCGTTTGCTTCGTATTTAATGGTGAGGTAATCATTGTTGGTTCCGGTTTTATAGCTGTAACCGGTTACAAAGATCCTGTTCGAGCTATCAGCAGCAACAGCAACACCTTCATCATAATTCACAACACCTCCATCATATCTTCTTACCCATATAACGCTTCCGGCAGAATCATACAGAATGGTAGCGGCATCCTCAGCTGTTGATGTAGTCCCAAGCGAACGTCCGGTTATAGCGATATTTCCCGCCGGCGTAAGTGTGAGCGCGCTGGCCGCATCATAATCATTACCGGGTCCGTTGTAAATACTGGCCCATTGTTGTACACCTGCCGCATTGATCCTGATGGTTACATAGCTGTAATTGGTAGTTCCAACAAGATCACGTGCGTAACCGGCAACGAACACTTCATTCGCCGCATTCACAACAATATCATTACCCGCGTCAAACACACTTCCGGGACCGTTGTAACGGGAAACCCATTGCTGTGCCCCGGCATTATTATATTTGATCGTCGCGATATCGTGATCAAACGAGGTGCCGGCGTAGCTTGTTCCTGTTACATATACGTTACCGGTTGCATCGAGGGTGAGTGCGTAAGCACATTCGGTGTTGGTTGAATTATTGGTGTTGCTGTAAAGAGTTGCCCATTGCTGCGCACCAGCACTGTTGTATTTGATGGTGATATAATTAAGGTTGCTGGTGGTGCTGACTGTTCCGCCGGTTATATATACATTTCCTGACGTGTCCACTGCAATATCATATCCTTCATCAAAGCCATTTGCTGTACCGTTAAATCGTGTCGCCCATTGCTGCACGCCGGAAGGATCGTACATGATCGTTACAATATCATAATTTGTACCCAGGCTGTAACCGGTTACATATACATTTCCCAATGCATCAGTTACAATTGCCCTTGCTTCATCGTAACCATTACCGGGGCCATTGTAATAAGTTGCCCATTGCTGGTTTCCGTTCGCGTCAAGCTTGATGGTTGCAATATCAAAATTGCTTCCGTTCCAGGATGTTCCTACCACAAAGCTGTTTCCGGAAGGATCGATCACCATTGATTTTGCGCGGTCAATATTATTGCCGGCAGAGGTGTACCGCCCAACCCACTGTACATTTATCTGCGCGATTGCCGGACAGAAAATAAATATTCCGGCTACAACGCCTGCAAGTAATTTTCGAATCATGATAGGGTCAAAGTGAGTTTGCATTCAAAGATAAAAGGTTTAGCGAGAAGGTCAAGTGAAAAAAAACGTTGCCGTTAATCGCTAAAATCACGATCTTGCATAGAATGCGGCGCTCATTTTTTCCTTTATTTATTGGCATTGCGGTACTCCTTTCCGCAGGCGGATTTGTAATGTGGAACTTATTCAGCCCGCAACGTCAGCTGCATAAAATCGAAATTCCGGAAGCCTATCTTGAAACAACAGATACGTCAAGATTCAGCGTTACTCCGCTGACCATCAACCGCACCTTTCCCGATGACAGCGTGCTTGTCTTTTTTCCAAAACAGAAAAGCAGCTCGCATATCTATTTGTATGATCAGGCCAACTACAACCGGTTGCTTTTTGGTGATCATCATGCCGTTCCTGTTTTTTTACCCGATTATGAAGGAATGAAAGCTATGTTCGGCAGATCTGTGCTCAATTTATCGGGAATGCCGGAGGGAAAATATTATGTACATGTTACAGCGTGCAGCTTTGGCGGCTTTTTACAGTTTAGTATAAAGGATTCGCTTCAATAGGCAAAGAGTTTCTGGTTTCAAAAAGTTTCGGGTTTCGGGTTTAAAAAGTTTCGGGTAATCTGTAGGAACAAACAACAAACAACAAACAACAAACAGCGAACAACAAACAACAAACCAGAAACACCCCCCTTCTATAAAATTGGTACTTTCGTCAATTGTTGTATCTTAGACACGGCAGATAATACCCAAATACCCTGCAAAATTCATGAAAAGCATTACTTTATTGTGTATGGCATTGCTATGTTCATTCATTGCAAACGCAACACACATCGTCGGCGGATCGCTGACCTACGAGCATATCGGGGGAGCTTCCTATCGTGTTACACTTAAAATGTATCGCGATTGCCGTCCCGGAAATGCAGGGTTCGCAGGCAATGTAACAGTCCAGGTAAAAGACCAGAATGGAAATGGATTTACCCCGAGTAAGAATTTTACAATGCCTTTTACCACAGCTGTTGCTGTCAACCCTTATGTGGATAGCTGCGCTGTAAATCCGGGACTTTGTCTTCAGGAAGCGACGTACACGAGAGTAGTAAATATTTTCCCTCCCCTGACAGGCGGCTATTTTCTTTTTGTCCGGTATTGCTGCAGAAACAGCACTCTCAACAATATCGTAAATCCGCTTACTGCAGGAGATAACTGGAATACGTACATCCCGGATCAATCCTTATTAATTACCGATAATTCGCCTGTCTGGGTAAATCCGCCTCCCGTTTTCGTTTGCCAGGCAGAACCGATCAATTTTGATTTTTCCGCAACAGATGCTGATGGAGATTCACTCGTGTACAGCTGGTTTGCTCCAAATGACAGCATGACACCCACAATTGTTTCCGGGAATGCAACTTATACTCCTGTTACTTACCAGGCTGGCTACGGACCTAATAATTCATGTGGAGGTCCGAATCTTATTATTAATCCGCAGACAGGTTACATCACAGGGGCTCCGCCGAATGTCGGGCAGTTTGTGGCAGGGGTGCTCGTAGAAGAATTCAGGAATGGTGTCAAGATCGGCGAGATCAAGCGCGACTTTCAGTTCAATGTTATTTATTGTCCGCCGCTTGCTCAGGCTATCCTCGGAACCCCCGCCGGTGTCTGTTCGGGAAGCAATGTCCAGTTTGTCAATAACAGTGATCCTGCAAATGATTATTACTGGGATTTCGGCGACGGGGCCACGCTTTTCGATACGTCAACACAAATAAGTCCGAATTATACTTATCCCGGCCTCGGACCTTACAATGTATACCTCATTATCAACGTCGGAACGGCTTGTGCGGATACTGCTTACCAGACCGTTCAGCTTTCGTATGTAAACACCGCCATATCGCCTTCGAATGACAGCGCGTGTGTCGGACAGCCGATTGTATTCACAGATAATTCGGTTCCTTCACCTAATTCCACCATCAGCAGCTACTGGTGGGATTTCGGTGATCTGACCACTTCCACGCAGCAGAATCCTTCGCATGCATACGGAGCCAGCGGAACCTATACAGTGTATCATGCAGCGACAAACGATTTAGGCTGCGACGATACCATCACACAAACCGTTTACATCATCGCGCCACCGATTGCGCTGGCCGGCAATGATACTTTCGCCTGCACTAACAACGCTACATTCGGCCTTGGAGGAAATGTGCTCAACTCTTCCGGTGGCGGATATTGGTCGGGACCGGGAACTTTCACACCGGATTCGACAGTGCTGAATGCAACTTACACGCCATCGCCGGCAGAGATCGCGCAGGGTTTTTCTTATCTCATTCTGACTACAACAGGCGCGTCACTTTGTGCGCAGGATGTGGATACCATTCTTGTCAATTTCACGCCCGGACCAACAGTCGATGTCGGACCTGATATTGTAGTTTGTCGCGATACACCTTATGTTGCTGTTTGTTCGTCCTTCACACTTGCATCAGGAGTTGTCTGGTCAACATCAGGCTGCGGAACATTTGCAAATCCTACAGATAGCTGCACAACCTATACGCCATGTCTTTCAGATCAGTCTGCGGGACAGGTTTATTTATTCAGCAGCACTACCGGTAACGGAACCTGCACTTCTGAAACAGATACGCTTGTTTTATTTCTCACTCCGCCGCCAAACGTTTCAGCAGGCGGGCCGGATACAGCGTGCAGCAATATTCCATTCACTGTTACCGCAACTACTGCTACAGGACAAGGTTACTGGTCGACGACCGGTGATGGAACTTTCCCGAATGGCAACAACGGCTTAAGTGTAAATTACCTTCCCGGCGCCGGTGATCTTTCCAGCGGTTCTGTGACGATCGTTTTTAATTCGCTTAATAATGGCGGATGTCAGCAGCAACGCGATTCTTTAGTTGTGACTATTATTCCCGCACCTAACGCGTTGTTCAACTGGATCAGCGATTGTCCGGGTGTGCCGATTCAATTCACAGACAATTCAAATTCCGTAACTCCTGTTGTAAGCTGGAGCTGGAATTTCGGAGATCCGCCATTGAATAATACTTCAACAAATCAGAATCCTGCACACGCTTACCCGACAGGCGGATATTACAACGTAACACTTGTAGTTACGTCATCAAACGGCTGCCCGGATTCAATTGTTATTCCTGCACAGGTTTACCCGAACCCGGTTACTGATTTCACCACCTCGGGATATTGCCTGAACGACGGAACATTATTCAATGACAGCTCAAGCATCTCATTCGGAAGTATTGTAAGCTACGAATGGAATTTCGGAGACAATGCAACCGCAACAGGAACTACGGTGCAGCATACTTACGCATCTTCGGCAAACTGGAATGTTACGCTTATCACCACTTCGAATTTCGGATGTAAGGATACGCTGACAAAACCTGTGGTGATCTTCCCTTCTCCAACGGCTGCATTTACTGCGAATCCGGCAAGCGCTGCAAACGCCCAGCAGAATGTGAGCTTCACCGATCAGTCTTATTTTAATGTGAATGGCTGGTGGTGGAATTTCGGGGATTCAACAGGAATTGTCACGCAGCAGAATCCGAATCATTCGTGGTTGTATTCCGGTACATATCCTGTAACGCTTGTTGTTTCCGATACAAACGGATGTACAGATACAACAATACAGGATTACATCATTACTGCGCCACCGGTTGTGCCTACTGCTTTCTCTCCGAATGGCGACGGACAAAATGATTTTTTCTGGGTGCGTGGCGGACCTTTCGATAATCTTGAGCTGCGTATTTATAATAACTGGGGCGAATTAATTTACGTGGGCACAAATCAATCTCCGGGTTGGGATGGCACGCGCGATGGAATTCCGCAACCGGTCGGCGTGTATGTTTATACCGTTTACGCTAAAACACCGGATGCAAAAGAACATCATCTTCACGGAGATGTAACCTTGCTGAGATAATACTGCACTACAACAATTATAACAATGATCAGACGGATTCTTCTTTCAGGTTGTCTCGCTTTGCTGATGTTCTCAGTAAAGGCACAGGATTTTCACCTGACGCATTACGACGCGGCGAAGATTTACCTGAATCCTGCAATGACCGGAATGTTCGACGGTTATTACCGGATTCACGCAAATTACAGAAATCAATGGTCGGCAGTCGCGACCAAACCTTTCCAGACTGCGGCCATTGCATTTGATATGCCCATCAACCGTTACGGTGTCGGCGTTCAGGTAATGGATAACCGCGCGGGCTTCGGGAATTTTAATGTGCTGCAGGTAAATCTTGCCGGTGCATATGATCTTCGCTTAGATAAAAATAATCATCACCATCTCGCTTTCGGAATCGAAGTCGGCGGAATTCAGAAAAGCGTTGACTTCGGAAGATTGTCGTGGGACAACCAGTATTCGCTTACAAATGGTGGCAGCTTTGACGTGTCAATGCCCAGCGGGGAAAATAATAATGTGGAGAAAAATTATCTCCTCGATATCAGCACAGGAGCGCTTTATTATTTTGCGAAAGAAACCAGCAGGATCAATCCTTTCATCGGCTTCTCCGCATTTCACCTCAACCAGCCGAAAGAAACGTTCTATGGTTACGATAATAAATTGCCGATGCATTTTATTGTTCACGCCGGTGCACGAGTCGGGATAAATCCACGTCTTCAGCTGCAGCCAAGATTTTTATACATGTGGCAGACCAACGATCGTGAAATGGTTTTAGGACTGCAGGCGAATATTTTTCTCGCCAATTCCGAATCATACCTGATCGTAGGGCCGACTTTCCGTTCGAAAGATGCCGCCATCATGGAAGTAGGTTTGAAGCACGGTGCATTTACTTATCGTATGAGCTACGATGTAAATACATCTACGTTGAAGCCTGCCACAAATAATCGTGGAGGAATAGAATTCTCCGTGATCTACATTGCAAAAAGAAAAACTCCAGTCGTAGCACCCAATTGCCCGAGATTATGAGGCGTCACCTTCTTACTTTTTTCTGCTTTACTATTGCCACACTTTCTGTTTATGGCCAGAGTCGCCGTGAATGGCTTGAATTCGGCGATAAGGCTTTTGATGATAAAAATTATAAGCTCGCATTGGCGTGTTACCAGCATACGATCACGCTTGCGGCAGGAAGCGACCGCGATCTCGTTACACCATACGAGTGCCGTCCATACACAAACCCGAAAAAAATAGTCGATTCAGCGGCCCTTGTTGCTGCTGCCGCGGATACTGCGACGCTCACAAATCCAAATCTTGTAAAAGGAACTGACGCGCGCACCCGTTACGTTGCAAATCGTGTTGCCGATTGCTACCGCATGCTGCACGATTATGAAAATGCCGAGCTCTGGTATCGCCAGGCATTGTTTTTACCCGACAAAAGATTTCCTGATGTGCGTTATTATTATGGCGTTTCTTTAATGAATAACGCGAAGTACCAGGAAGCGATAAAACAATTCGACATTTACAGCGAGCCGCTCGATGCTTCATCACCGCAATTCAAACGTGTTTCACGCAGCAGCGCCGGATGTTTGTTTGCATTGGATTCCAATAACGTAAAACATGAAGTGATCGTGAAGCGAATGGATACGGTGATCAATTCAGGCACCGCGATCTTTGCTGCAACTTATTATGGCGATCCGAACCAGCTTTTATTGACCGCTGCTAAACCGGGAAATGTTTCCACTCCTGAATTTGTACGTCAGGGATTAGATGCGTACACAACAGATGTTTTTGTGTCGCAGAAAATGAACGGCAACTGGATGAAGCCGCAGCCCCTCGCAAGCTCGATCTCTGTTTTAAATAGCCCTGCCAATGAAGGAGCCGCGATGGTTTCTTTCGGAAAAGAAAATCTCTTCTTCACACGATGGAGCGCCGATGGAAAAGAATGCGCCATCTTCATGTGCAAAAATATTAATGACAACTGGCTCGCACCGAGAAAACTTGATCCGAATGTAAACGCTGCCGGCTGCAGGAACATGATGCCATTCCTTTCCAATGATGGCTCATCACTTTATTTTGTTTCTGATCGCGAAGGTGGACAAGGCGGGCTTGATCTGTGGGTGGTGCAGCTCGATGAAGACGGAAATACAAGCGCTGCGAGAAATCTTGGTCCACTGATCAATACATCGGATGATGAAGTAACGCCATTTTTCCATTTCACGACGAGCACTTTATTTTACAGCTCGAACGGCATGGGTGGCTTCGGCGGATTTGATGTGGTGAAATCAGCTTTTAACGCGGATGATTCTTCATGGGGAAAGCCAAAGAATATTGAAGCGCCTTTTAATTCTTCCCGCGATGACGCTTATTTTGTGCTTGACCGTTTGCAGCAGCACGGCTATTTTTCTTCCGACCGCGAGCCTTGTGCCGATTGCGGACCCGGAAGCGGATTCTGCTATCGCGCGTATGAATTCTCAAATGAGCCAATCGTTATTTCGCTTCATGGACATGTGTACAACGCGGAAACACAAGAAGCTATCGGAACAGCGCTTCTTACGTTCAAAGATATCCGCGGTAACGTAGAATCATTTTTCGTGATCACGGATTCGGCAGGATATTACGAAGCCGTTCTCCAGGTGGGGGAAGAATTATACATTAAAGCGCAGAAAAATAAATTCTTCGGAGACGCTACTAATCTTTCAACCGTCGGGATAACAGAGAGTACGGTTTTCGAGCATGATTTTTATCTCACACCGATTCCTGCGGGCGAAATTGTCATTCCCGGAATTGAATACGATTACGATCGCGCGACTTTACGTCCTGAATCGCAAAAGGTGCTTGACGATCTTGTGGCTTTCCTTGAGCTGAATGATAATATCAGCGTCGAGATTGCCTCGCATACAGACACGCGCGGAAGCGATTCCTACAATTTTAATCTTTCACAGGCCCGTGCAAAAAGTTGCGTGGATTACCTGATCTCTAAAGGAATTTCTCCCGAACGTTTGGCGGCAAAAGGCTATGGCGAAACACAGCCTTTGATTCCGGATAAAGAAATCTACGCAATGCCATTGAAGGCAGACAGCGAAGCCGCTCACCAGAAAAACCGTCGCACCACTTTCCGCCCTGTGAAAGAAGGCGTGATCAGGGATAAATGGGAAGGTAAAGTTCCTGAAGGATCGAAGCTCCGCGCTCCGGCCAACGGACAGACTCCGTAAGCAATCTTTTCATCATGATACGAAAGACGTTTGCAATAATTTTGTTTTCAGTTTTTTCGCTCCCGCTTTTTTCTCAGGGAAAATTTGAAGGCGGAATATATACAGGTTATTTCCAGATCGGCGAACGTGGCTTCAATGAGTTCGGACTGATGTTTCATATTCCTGTCGGACGCGCTACTTTAAATTATCATTTTGGACTTGGCTCATCACTTAACAGCGGAGTCTATGCGCACAGCACAGCAGGCGCGGTGGCAGGTGTGTGGCTGTTGAATGAGCTTGGCGCTTCAGGTATCGATGCCGGCTATCTCTCTTTTTTATTTTGCATTATGCCTGAAGGTGTCGGCTATTATCTTCCAACTAAAGGAAAGATCACCACACATATTTCTGTCAATCCGCTCAGTGTGGAATATTTTTATCGCGGACGCACAGGAGAAGAGTGGGGGAAGATGAGCTGCGATGTGGTTGCCCGCTTTAAGATGAGAACCAATTTTAAGATGCCGGTCTATTTTGCCCCGCAGGTTGCTGGAACGATCATTTATACACCGGGACAAATGACCGGCAAGTATGGTTTCAAGGCCGGTTTTACTATTGGATTTGAAAGCAGGGATTGACGATCCCGGAATGTACCTTTTTTCTGATGCCGGAAAAGTATTGAATATCGGACGCCTAAGGTGTTTTTCGCGTGAATTTTACGTCATATCTTTGGGCAACCCCTATTCTATGCCCCCTTCTCCACGAAAGAAAAAATCCTCGGTCTCTACCGGATTCCTGTTATGGCAAGCTTGTAATGCCTGGCAACGAAAAATCAAATCGGCGCTTGATCCGGTTGGAATCACACATGTGCAGTTTCTCCTGCTCGATGCACTCAATCATCTCGGCGGATTAAAACATCCTGTGAGCCAGGTGACGCTCGCGCGTGTTGCAGGAACGGATGTGATGATGACTTCGAAAGTGATCCGTTTGCTTGAAAAGAAAAAGCTCGTTAACCGTAAAGTAAGTAAAACGGACGCGCGTATTTTTCTGCTCGGGATGACCGGCGAAGGATTGAGCTCACTTTCCAAAGCAAAGAAACTTGTCGCAAAAACCGAGGACAAATTATTTTCAAAGCTTAAACTGAAGCATGCGAAGCTGGCACGATGCCTGGAAGAGATTACGGAGGATTGATTTTTTGCGCCTTAGCTTTCATGCCTTGGTGGCAATCCTTTTTTCGGGCAGGTGAATCTCACTGTTCAAGAATATTGCCACCAAGATACCAAGGTTCTTGTCATTACTTCCCCTCAACAATCTTCCTTCCCATTTCCTCCAGCTGCACAAGCGCATTCACTTTCTTATTCTTCATCGTCAGCCTCACCTGGCATGACTGCGTGTTACCTACGATCAACGATTCAGAAACAAGCAGGTTCTCCATGTTTTTTCCAAGAATTTCCTCCGCATTATTCATGGTAGGAACAAGAAATGAAACAGTTTCGATAATTTCCGGAAGAATAAGCTTTGCCAATGGAAAAAATGCATCAAGCCCTTCCCATGCAGCCGGCATCTCCCGTTTTTTTCCGTCTGTTTTTTTCCAGTTAGAAATCGTCAGCATATTGTCGGCGATCATCATATATTTTACCGGCCCGCCATTGTTTACCGACCATGTATTTCCATTAACCGGAATACTGTCTTCTAAGCCCCACTCACTAAGAAATTTCTGCGCGCCATTCTGATCTTTTAATCCTAAGCTTAAAGAAAATCCCCGGGCGGTTTCGCGTTTCATTTCATGTTTGGGAATGCGGTTAAAATCGGCATCGTAATCGTACGTGATGTAATCCATATCGTAGCTGATCGTGTCATGAAAGAGCAACGTAAAATTCCCGTCAAGATATTTGCACAGCTTTTTTGTCTGCTCATCATTCAAAGGAAGATTATACAGCGGGGGACAATTAACATAATCCTCCAGCAGGTTGTTGTTCGCCAGGTCAAGCGCGCCACGGTAAAATCCTATTACCTGTTTCGGATCGCAGTTTACAAGGAGCGGTCCGTTGTAAGGAACATTGGTAAGAATCTTTTCGTTGGTAATAATTTTACGAGTGATCAATTCGCCATTCTGAAAATCCATGGCGAGGGAAAGATATTTTACATTGTAAAAATAAGTCCGCATGAAAGCGCTGCCTCCTGAAAATTTCAGCAGGTTTTCAGGCTGTATCCAAAGTCCGGCATCGAAAGAAGACAATTCATGCTGACGAAAATTTTCATCAGAAAGTACGGACTGACCGGCATCCTGCTTCAATAATTTCGCGCATTGCTCAGCTGTTTCGGCTGCAGTGTGATTTCCGATCGGGTAAAGAAAAAGAGCAATCTCTCCGTTCCACCCGACAACTGTTGCGCTCGTGTCGAAACGCATCATCGAAACGCCTTGTGAAGAAAACGAGCGGAGCGTAAATTCTTTTGTCAATTGTTCGCGCAATAACTTTCCGAATTTTGCTGAATCTTTTAACGCTGCGGAAATTCCTGCAAAGGCAGCTTCTCCATCAAGATAAGCAAATGCGAGCACGTCTGCGGTTTCTTTCACGCCGGAGCCATCATTTTTTTCGAGGGCTTTTGTGAAACGCTCAAGCTCTTTGTGAATTTTTTTGTCAGCCATTTCAGGAAACAAATGTTCCCCCGAAGCGTGATCCAGTGCAAGCTCGCGTATATTTAATGTCAGCACCGCGATCGCATTTTCGGGAATACATTGTGCGTGCTGTGGAACCTGCCTGCGCATCACGAGAAACCAGGTGATGATGCCTGCGCCTGCGAGGAACAGCAATGCGAAGAATGTAATACGGATTCCCTTTTTCATTAAAAATTAAATTCCCCTTATCAGGTAAAGTGAATTCAGCAATTTAAAGAAGCGCACAAAGCTGGTTTGTTTTGATCCCGGCTTCGGATCGTTCAACTCTATTCTTACGTCAATACGCTGAACGCCGTTCTTTGCTTTACGTCCAAGCACAACACCGCTGTTTACATCCTGCTGCAAAAGATCGAGCGCTTGTTTGTCTTCTTCGCTTAACGGCTCCTGGTAATTTTTCTTCACCAGGTCAAAAGATTTTTGTCCGTCCCACCAACCGACCAACGCGCTTTTTCTTCCCAGCTTTTTCTGCGCTTTTTTCATCGATTCACCCTTGCCGTAACCCTTCTTCAAATGATTCAGCATGAGATCTTCATTGTTGGTGACGATCAGCATTCCGTTTTGAAGCGCGAGGAACATTTTAATATCGTATTCTCCAGGCGTATTGATGAGATAAAATTTGCTGTTTTGTTTTTTTATTGCGCCTGTACGCTCGAGCAAAGCAAGTATTTCTGCGGCTTTTTCACGCTTTCCGATTCCGGCAATCATTACAAATTCAGGACGTACTTCCGTTTTTTCTTTCCTGATCTCCGTCTTGTCAAAATTCTCATCGTAATCATACGTAAGATAAGAGGCAGTATAAGGCTTGAGA
>JALYQL010000355.1 GCA_030855855.1 Bacteroidota bacterium
AAAATGTATCGAAGGCTGACAAAAAAGGGATTTTTCTATTTTGTCAGACTGAGTGTTTTTCGCTTAAGAAATTTTTATGCGTAGCCTGGCATAGCCGATAAGCGAAAAATGCATCGAAGGCTGACAAAAAAGGGATTTTCCTATTTTGTCAGACTGAGTGTTTTTCGCTTAAGAAATTTCTATGCGTAGCCTGGCGTAGCCGACAAGCGAAAAATGTATCGAAGGCTGACAAAAAAGGGATTTTTCTATTTTGTCAGACTGAGTGTTTTTCGCTTAAGAAATTTCTATGCGTAGCCTGGCATAGCCGATAAGCGAAAAATGTATCGAAGGCTGACAAAAAAGCGCTTCATCAGATAACACAGGATTGCAAAATTTTAACCGATGAATCAGCAGTGTCAAATGTCGCGTTCATGCCTACTGGAAATGTGAATTTGTCTTTCACATGACCGAAATTGAATCCTGCTGCAACGGGCACTGCAAGCTTTCCGAATTTCTGGCGATAAACTTCTTCGAGCGTGAATGATTTTTGCGGCTCTTCGGGATCGCACTTTGTGCATTTTCCGAAAATAATTCCTGCCGATGAAGAAAGCGCGCCCATGATCTCCAGCTGCGTCAGCATTCTATCTACCTGGTAAGGCTCCTCCTCTGTTTCTTCAAAAAACAAAAGCGATCCGGTTGTGTCGGGAAGATATCCTGTTCCGATAAGGCTGCACCATACAGTAAGATTCCCGCCGAATAATTTTCCTGTTGCTTTTCCGTTTGAAAAAATCTGCAGCGAATCAGAAGAAGGTTGCATCATTTTTAATGCTTCGCCATCTTTTACGATACGCAGAAAATTTTCCATCGTAAATCCTTCAAGCGTTGAATTGCCCACAGGTCCGTGAAAAGTGATCAGCCCTGTTTTTTTATAAATAGCAAGCAACAATGCGCTGATATCGGAAAATCCACAAATGATCTTGGGATTTTGCGCGATGACATTGAAGTCGAGAAAATTAAACAGGCGCGCGCATCCCCAGCCACCGCGCATGGCAATGATCGCATCAACACTTTTATCTGAAAAAAATCGTGTAAGCTCATTCGCGCGGAATTCATCTGTCCCGGCGAGATAACCGAATTGTTGTTTAAGCGTTTCTCCATGCACCACGCGAAATCCCTGCGTTTCAAATGCGAGCGTGGCTTTCTGGATCGTTTCCTGGTTAAAGATCGCGCCGGCGGGTGCGGTGAGTGCGATGGTGCTGCCGCTTTTTAACCGGGGCGGAAGAATTAATTTTTCTTCTTCTGCAAATTCAAATTTCCGCAACGCTTTTGCATTCACATTTGCAGCCATTAACGCGGCAGCGGCAAGTGCTGTTTTTTTGAGAAACGAACGACGGTTATTTTCGGAAGAAGACATGCTCTGATTTAAATTTTATTATTGCAAAAAAAAGGCCGCCTTTGTGTAAAGACGGCCTTTTGAGTAAACAATTTTTTTAGTTCGAAGATTGATTCAGCACTTTGAAGATCTCATCGAGCTTCGGAGTGAGAATGATCTCTGTGCGGCGGTTTTTAGCGCGGCCTTCTGTTGTTTTACCTCCATCGAGCGGAAAATATTCGCCACGACCGGCAGCAGTAATCCGTTTCGGATCGATTTTTCCATTGGCAAGAAGGATCTTTGTTACGGATGTGGCGCGCATGACGCTGAGGTCCCAATTATCTTTCATGTCGCCCGCGCCTTTGTACGCAAGATCGTCGGTGTGTCCTTCCACCATAATATTGATATCCGGATTTTGCTCCAGCACTTTTGCGAGCGACTTCAACGCTTTCACTCCTTCCGCCTGTACCACGATACTTCCCGAAGCGAACAAAAGCTTTTCATCCATCGACACATAAATTTTTCCGTCTTTCTGTGTAATGGAAAGTCCTTTCCCTTCAAAGCCTAAAAGCGCGTCTTTTACTTTTTGCTGAATAGCCGCGATAGCAGAATCTTTTCGTGTCAGCGCGTTCTGCAATTCCATCACACGTGCTTCACGCTTTTTCAATTCGAATGAAAGTGAATCGAGTGAGCGTTTCTGTGCTTTGAGGCGGACATCAAGGCGTTTAAGAGAATCTTCTTTCTGGATCAATTGCTCCTGCGTCACGTTCAGCTTTCCGACGAGCTGGTTGTTCTCGTTGGTCTGGCGGCTCATGAGATCTTTATTCTGCTTGAGCAGCAATTCATAATTAGCAGTAAGCTGGTCGTACTGGCTGCTGAGCAACCGATAACGCATACCGCATCCGAGCGTGTCGTTCTGCAGCAGCATGGTTTGTTTTCTGCTTTCCGCAAGCTGGCGTTCGAGCTCCGCTGATTTTGTAGTGTAGTCGGAATTTTCTTTTTTCAGCCTGTCGCGCTCCGCTTCGGCGGCTTCACGGTTTGCTTTTTCAGCGAGGTATTTATTCTGGGGCACGCAGGTTGAGAAAAACAACGCGGCGAAAATGGCAAGCAGAGATATTTTAAAGCGCATGTTACTTTTTTTACTGTTATAAGGAATCAAAGATAGACGAGAGCGTGAAAATACCGGCCATTTAACAATGAAGTTATTAACTGTTAATTGGTGATTTCGCCCGCAACCAACAGGCTACGTTTTGCGTTATATCAATAAACATGCCTTTTTCATTATGGAACGCTTAAGCAAAGACTGGATCACGGAGAAGCATATTGACTTCGAATACAAGAAATATGTGCTGCTGGCCTACCTTCAGCATGTGGATATGTGTTTTCGTTCGGTGAAGCTCTACCCGGCGCTGGCCGATCTTATTGAACATTACAAAAACGCAAAAGCAATCAGGGAAAATAAATCCAGCATCGCTTCTCATTTTCCGCAACGCCTTAAGGGAATAAACGGAGAACGTTTGCGCCTTGAGTATGAAAAGATGGCCGAAGACGATAAGCTGATGGGAGAAGTTGAATCGATTCTTGATTTTTCATTGCCGAAATTCACAGAATGGCTGAATGAAGGAAAACAGATTTATGACTTCCTGGAGCATGAAATTCACATCAACCAGGTCGGGCTTCTTCCGTTGGATGCGAGTACAGGATATCTTTTCCTGAAAGATGCTTCCGCCCACACGCAGGTGTATTGTTTTACCGTTACGCTTTTCGAACAACCCGACGCAGTCTGGCGGGGTGTGCACACGGAATTCATCCGTTCCTATTCGCGCAACATCTCGCATACATTCGAAGCCATTAAATCAGAGCTGATCAGCGACAATAAAAAACTCCCCAACCCCGCTGTGTTCGCCGCCGAAACAGGTTTGAAAATTCCGATCGAAGAAACATTTCTTCCGATAGCGAAGCGAATGCTGATCAAAGAAGTTTCTGTTTAAAACGGTTGAATTAATAATTATCATAGCAGGGAAGCTCTCTTATTAAAACTCCATGCGTAAAGACTCAACGCGCACCGAATTATTAATTTGCACATTATTAATTATTATTATCCCTCAATGAAAAAGGTTCCCATCGCTGAGAACCTTTTTCATTGGTAATTTGTAATCCGGCACCGAAGGCGTCCCCTTGGGATAATCTGTAATTATTTCTTAGCGCTATCTTTTTTCTCACCCGGATTTCCTTCTTCGGAATTATCGAACCACACCATTGTCATGTCGCGGTATTCCATTGGATTGATATCAAATCCACGGACGTTACGCTGGATGAGACGGTCATTCACTTCGTAATAGATCGGCATGATGGCAGCGTCGTTCATTGCAACCTGGTCGGCGCGACGGAAAAGTTCTGCGCGTTTTGCAGGATCAACTTCAATCATTGCAGCATCGAAGATCGAATCGAATTGCGGGCTGGAATAGCGTCCTGAATTCAGCGAAGAAGGCTGGTCCATGGAAGCAGGAATGTGACGGCTGTACAATGTAGTAAGGAAGGTTTCAGGATCCGGGTAATCAGCGATCCAGCCGAAACGCCAGAAAAGTGATTTGCCGGTAAATACTGTTTCCATATGCTGCGCGAATGGCATTGGCTCGATCTTTACGGTAATGCCAAGATTTTCTTTCAGCTTATTGGTCACATATTCGGCAGTCATCGTATTACGATCTCCGCCACCATTATTGATCTGCAAAGTAACTTCCGGGAAACCTTTTCCGCCCGGGTAACCTGCTTCAGCCAAAAGCTTACGTGCTTTATCAGGATCATAGGTATAACCTGTTACACCTTTGTAATCATATTGTGGCATAGAAGGCGGAACGATGCCATAAATTCCCGGGGAAGCATCGCCCTGCAAAACTTTCTCCGCAATGTATTGTCTGTCGATAGCGTAATTAAATGCCTGGCGCACTTTTACATTATCAAAAGGCTTCAGCTTATTCTGGAAGCCGAAATAAGTAAGACTCATCGCAGGATTGCTTTGTAATGCAAAATCAGCGCTGTGCTCTTTAGCCTGGTCAAGCTCACCCAGGATATCTTTTGCCATTTCAACCGGCAAACGGAAAACCATATCGAGATCTTTGTTACGGAACGCGATAATCTCAGCACGTTTATCCTTGATGAATTTGAACTCTACGAAATCAAGATAAGGCAAACGGTTTTGCCATTGGTCATACATCCAATAATTGGGATTACGCTCAAGAGAAACAGATTCTCCTTCTTTAATCGTTTTTATTTTAAAAGGGCCGGTGCCCACGCATTTGACACGCATTTCATCACCGTATTTTTTAAACGCTTCCGGTGCGTATATCCAACATCCCTGTGTGCACAGAATGGACATGAAGCTTGGCATAGGGCGCGTCAATTTTAATTCAATCGTAGAATCATCAACCATTATCACGCCTGAAACACCTCCCTGCAACGGAGCTTTTTTCTCAGTAGATTCAAAATAAGCATTTGCCCCTACAACACGGTCTTTAAATGTGTTAGGAAACTGCTGATTATGTGGCGACTCGGTGCAAAGCTGATCAAAGCAGAATTTAACGTCTGCCGCTGTCAGCTCACGTCCTTTTCCTTCCGGAAAACAAGGATCATCATGAAACATGACACCTTTGCGCAGGTGAAATACAAAACGGGTGGCATTATCGAGCTTTTCCCAGCGTGAAGCAAGGCCGGCCATCTCAGTCAGATCTTTCTGATTGAATTTCACCAAACCTTCATAAACCTGCGCTCCGATATGACCTCCGACAACGTCTACGATCTCAATAGGATAGAGTGTACGGAAATCTTCATTTTCGTTCATTTTGAAAACACCGCCGTACTTCACAGGACCATTTGCGGAACGATCCTGACCTCCGTTATTAGTGTCGGAGCCACAACTCGTAAAAAGAGTCGCAAAAAGCAATGCGAATGCCAGGGTAATATGCAGTCGTTTCATAGATTGGTTAGCGTTTGTTGGGCAATGCAGGGCCTAAAATAAGGAAAAATACCATTTATGTGTGAATCGGGGATTTTCTTTATGAGAAACAGGGTAATGACAGGCAAAAAATTGCCAATTATCCCAAGGGGGCGCCTTCGGTGCCGGATTACAAATTACCAATTGCATCTGTTTGTCGCCTTCTATACCCTTCGCTGGATAATTTTTCGGCTTCGCATAACTTACTACAAAGCGAAACTATTCAGTCTGACATAAGGGATTTCTCTCTTGTCAGACTGAGTCGCGAAGCGAATCCAAGGCGACAAACAGATAAGCACGTCGTCTTAAAAACCTTCCATCAAATCCAATAATTCTCCTAAACCGGACAAATAGCTTCAAGATAATTACCAATTTTCCATTTTCTCCTTTGAGGCTAAAAATCAACTTCCAGCATAATAGGACAATGGTCAGAGTGTTTCACGTCAGGCATGATGGATGAGCTTTTCAGCTGCCCGGCGAGGTTTTCTGTGATCATTCCATAGTCGATACGCCAGCCGAGGTTTCTTGCCCTGACGTTAAACCGCTGGCTCCACCACGTGTATTGGTGTGGCTCTTGGTTAAAATGACGGAAGCTGTCAATAAAACCGTTGGTAATAAATTTATCAATCCATTCGCGTTCTGCAGGCAAAAATCCGGATGACTTCGCATTGCTCACCGGATTGTGAATATCGATCGGTTTGTGGCAGATATTCCAGTCGCCGCAGATGATGAGCTTCTGCCTGGTTTTTCTCAGCTCATAGATATATTCCCGGAAAAAATCAAGAAATCCGTATTTGAAATCCTGCCGGATATCGCCAGTGGTTCCGGATGGCATATACACGCTTATGACCGACACATCGCCAAAATCCGCGCGCAGCATCCGCCCTTCCGAATCATATAATTTATTGCCAAAACCAACTTCGACATGATCCGGCTTTTGCTTCGATAAAATGGCGACGCCGCTATACCCTTTTTTCTCCGCCGAATGCCAATAATGATGCTCAAAACCAGCCTTTTCAAACAAAGTCAGGTCGAGCTGTATCGCCTCCGCTTTTATCTCCTGGAAACAAACAATATCGGGGTTAACCGTATTTACCCAGTCGATCCAGCCTTTATTCAGCGCCGAGCGGATTCCATTGACGTTATAGGAGATAATTTTTGGCATTTCAGAGCGTTATAAGACCGTAAATCGCGGGGCAGAAAAAATCAGCCACGAATATAACAAGACAACAGAATACGCCGGCGAATAATCTCATCTGATCCTGCGGTCGTACTCATACACTTCTTCTTCAGTCCCGTTTTTAAGATTTACCTTTATTGACTGTGCTTACCCTGCGGAATTTCCTTCTGATCCTGTGTTTACTGCCCGCTTTTTATGCTGCGGCGCAGGTAAACTCAGCGTGGAGGGAAAAGACGGTTTTTATTACGGGCGATACGCTGACGCTCGATTCGATGAGTATTGTTCCCGGCACTTTTTCGGTTTATAGTAAGGGCGTAAAACTCGATTCAACGCAATACGAGCTGCTGCCCTTTTATTCGAAGCTGGTTTTGATCAATGTTTCTCCGCAAGACAGCCTGAAAGTGCGATACGCGGTTTATCCCTTCCTTTTTACGCGCGAATACGGTCATAAAAACCAGCAACGTTATACCAGCTCGCCTGATCGCGCGGTCAATCCTTTTCTTTACCGTCCGGGTGATGTAAAAACAGAAGATCCGTTTGCGACAGGCGGATTGAATAAAAGCGGGAATCTTTCGCGTGGTATTTCTTTCGGTAACAACCGCGATGTTTCGGTGAGCTCCAGCCTCAATTTGCAATTGTCGGGAAAAATTACCGAAGAAGTGGAATTGCTGATGGTGGCCACGGATGATAATCTTCCTTTGCAGGCGGACGGAACCACGCAGCAATTGCAGGAATTCGATCGCGTTTTTATCCAGCTTTCTTCGAAGAATACAAAGCTCATCGCGGGAGATTTTTTTGCGGCGCGACCGAATTCTTATTTCATGAATTTCAATAAGCGCGGACAAGGTTTGAATGTGTCGAGCACAATTCCATTCGAAAAGTCGAAGTCGAAGCTTGTCGTGGGCGGCAGCGCGGCGATCTCGAAAGGGAAATTTGCGAGAAGCGTGATTACCGGCACGGAAGGAAATCAAGGTCCGTATCGTTTGCGTGGCGCAGAAAATGAATTGTTCATTGTCGTTTTATCCGGAACGGAAAAGGTTTACATCGATGGAAAGCTGCTCGTGCGCGGACAGGAAAATGATTACATCATCAATTACAATACAGCCGAATTAACATTCACAGCAAAACAGCTGATCACAAAAGACAAAAGGATCACGGTTGAATTTCAGTACAGCGACAGAAATTATTCGCGTTCGATGTTTCATACAGGTATGGAATATCATACCGAAAATTACATCCTTCGTTTTAACGCATTTTCAGAGCAGGATTCGAAAAATCAACCGTTGCAGCAGACATTGACCAATGCCGATAAATTAAGAATGGCTGCTGTTGGCGATACACTTTTGCAGGCTTTTGTTTCTGGTGTCGACAGTGTTGCTTTTTCGGGTGATCTTGTTTTGTATTATAAAACGGATACTGTTGTGAATAGTGTTTTGTATAATGATGTTTACGTGTACAACACACATCCCGACAGCGCGCATTACCGTTTGAGCTTTACTAATTTCGGTCCGAACAGGGGAAATTATATCCAGATTGCTTCGGCGGCGAATGGAAAAACTTTTCAGTGGGTGGCACCAATCGCCGGAATTCCTCAGGGAGAATATGAGCCGGTAATTTTATTGATCACGCCGAAGAAAAAACAATTGGTCACTTTTGGCGGCGATTTCAAATTCATAAAAAACACGCTCATCAACGCGGAAGTAGCTTACAGCAATAATGACCTGAATACATTTTCACCGTATGATGCTTTTGACGATCATGGTTACGGCGCGCATGTGAATGTCAAAAACAAGCAGAAGATCCGCGATTCACTTTCGATGATCCTCGAAGGAAATTATGAATATGTAAGCTCGTATTTTTCTCCGCTCGAGCGTTACCGCCCTGTTGAATTTCAACGCGACTGGAACCTGACGAATGCATTTAACACCGGATCATTACATCCTGATCAGCATTTAGGAAAAGCGGCGATCAGCTTTGTAAAAAATGGTGTGGGAACGATCGGTTATGATTTCAGCACATTTCTGAACGGATCAACGTACACGGGGCTGAAACATTCCGTCAATACTTCCGTGCGCAAAAAAGGATTTGCATTGAATGCGAAAGGAAGCTTGTTGAATTCATTCGGAACATATGGCTCAACCGGTTTTATTCGTCATCGTGTTGATGTTTCTCAAAAGATTTTCAAGCTCATCACGCTGAGCGCGTATGAAGACCAGGAAATTAATTCGCTTCACAAACCTTCTTCCGATTCGCTTCAATTGACGAGCACTTCTTATTTTGAATGGCAGGGTGCAATCACCATTGCCGATACGACGAAAAGAAGTTTCTCTGTTTTTTACAAACAGCGCACCGATCGTTTGCCCTCAGGAGAAAGTTTTCTCAATTCTTCTGTGGCGGATAATGTCGGCGGCACAATTACGCTGAATGGAAATCCGGATCATCAGCTGCGTGTAACGGCGAGCTACAGAAATTTAAAAATCATTTCTCCGTTGCTTATTTTGCTGAAGCCCGATCATACGGTTGTCGGCAGATTGGAATACAATATGCGGCTGAAAAAAGGAGTGATCACCGGCCAGACTTTTTACGAAGCAGGTTCTGGTCTTGAAGTGAAAAAAGAATATTCTTATTTAGAAGTTCCGACCGGGCAGGGAGCGTATTCGTGGAGCGATTATAATGGTGATGGTGTAA
>JALYQL010000364.1 GCA_030855855.1 Bacteroidota bacterium
ATGCGCCCCAAGGCATCGGGCAAAAAACTCAAACTGTTCAGCGACGATGAATATTACTGCAACTTCCGGTTCCATTGTTTTTTCACCAATCAAAAATTGCCGGCACTTCAAATATGGGAGCAGTATAAAGGTCGTGGAGATTGTGAAAACAGAATCAAGGAACTCAAATATGACTTTGCGCTGGAAGGATTTAATCTGAAAGATTTTTATGCAACGGAAGCTGCGCTGAGAATGGTAAACCTGGCTTATAATTTAATAAGTCTCTTCAGACACGTAAGCTCCGAAGGTTCTGCAAATCAACGTCTTCAAACGATCAGACTCAACTGCTATGCAGTTGCCGCTTGGATGACAAAAAAGGGAAACAGCAGAGTATTGAAAATGGCTGTACCAATAAAAAAACGGCAATGGATGGATGGAATATTTTCCAAAATGGAAAAATGTTCGATGCCTTACTCGATGAGAATATAAATCCTACTGTCTATTTACGGTTTAATTTCGTTTTTCGTTTAGTAGCTTTTCGCACTTTTTCGTTTTTAATTTCGTTTTACGTATACTTTCGCTTTTCGTACCCCTGCTATTTCCTGCCGAAGTACTGTTGCTTCAGCCACGCTTTGTAGACGGGATCCAGGATCACGATCTCTTTTTTCTGCACATCAATGATTTCTTTTTCAAGCAATGCTTCTTTTATCCGCTGCACATTGGCTGATGTGCCGAGCTTGTAGCGGGTAATATTTTCCTGTGAGCTGAACTGCACCACATCTTCGCAGATCGCTTTCAGGAAATTAACCTGCGTAGTGGCCAGGTTTTCTGTGATAGATTGAAACAGCAGTCCAAGCTGGTCGAGTAGGGAAGAAAAAGCAAGATTGATTTCTGCAGACGTGCATTTTTTACGGGTGCGGAACCATGATAACTGCGCAAGCTGCTGCACATAAAAAGGATGACATTCGACCATTCGCGCAATATTACCTGCCTGCACAGCATCTATCTGCTTTCCGGTCTCGCCGAATCTTTTTACGATAAAAGGAATCCAGTCCTTTTCTGCAATTTTCTCAAGGAATAAAATATCGCCGAATTTGTAAAAAGGCATGGCTGCAGAAGCAAAAACCTCCATCATCATGTGGCGTTTGCTTCCATACAGGCAATAAGAAACATGCTGATGCTTTTGCCAGTTTGCCCGCAATCTTTTCTGGAAGGCTGTCGGATCGTCGAATAAACCGATGTTCTGAAATTCATCAATGCACACCACCAGCTTGATTTTTTCCTCTTTGGCAATAGCCTCTGCAAGATTGATCAGCTCTTCCGGCCGTTTTTTCACTTCTTCCCAGTTAAATCCCAGTTCCACTTCACTGCTTGGATCAGGACTGTAAGTGAACTTTGGGATAATGTGTGAAAAATATTTTCCTGCTTTGCGTACAAATTCAGCTGTACGCGAAGAAGTTGATTTTAATACCGCTTCGGCCAGCGTACGGTAAAATTCTTCTTCAGAACGAATCGTAAAAAGATCAACAAAACAGCACCTGAGTTTTTTATCCTTTTCCATCGCTTTTGCAGCGGCGTGCATAACAAGGGAAGATTTTCCGATCCTTCTTGGTGAAATGAGAACTGTATTTACCAGCGAGCTGAAATTATCAGAAAGCCTTTTCGTTTCTTTTTCACGGTTGGTGAAATTGGTTTCATTGGCCAATCTGCCAAATACAAATGGGGCCCTCGCTTCTTCCATTCTCAAAGTTATCATTTTTTTCAAAACTAACAAAAAAGTAAGTTACTAAAGTGTAACTTATAAAAATGTAACTTATAAAAATGTAACTTAGTAAAATATAACTTATAAAATCCGGTTAAAGTTGGACTGCAGGCATACTTAATGACATTTACAAAGTTAAGGCACGAAATAAAATGAAACCGGCCAATGAATGATTTACGGAACGAGTTGAAAGTAAAGGGATAAACTATTATATTTGTTCCTCGGCAATACATATAAAACCTATGCGTTTCCTACGACGCATTTTATCGGCATTATTGATTATGGTCAGCATACAGCAGGCCAGAGCTTCGCATTTGATGGGAGGGGAGATCACATGGACTTGCCAGGGCAACGGACAATTTGTTTTTCATATGAAATTGTACCGTGACTGCAATGGAACAGTGGGCCCGACGAATGCAATTCTGGATGTTTTTAATCACCCGTCGCTTACTACAATTGCGATGAGCCTTGTTTCACAAACAGATATTTCCCCCCAATGTAATACGCTGGGACCATCGATCACTTGTGCCACAGCTTCTAATACACCCGGCGCGGTGGAAGAATTTATCTACCAGTCTTCCGCTATTACAATTGCGGGAACTCCGCCTCCGGGTGGATGGATATTCGCCTACCAGAACTGTTGCCGGAACAGCGCGGTGACTAATCTTGTAAATCCGGGCTCGGCAGGATTCACTTTGCGTGCGGTCATGTTTGCGTACAATAACATGAACACAAGCCCGTGTTATGATAATTCTCCGGAATTTCTCGAAAGCCCAAAGACAATTACCTGTACCGGCTATCCTTTCACTTATAATCACAATGCCGTAGATGCAGAATTAGATTCGCTGGTATACGCGTGGGATGAACCGCTTGATGTTTACACGCTTCCTACTTACAATCCACAACCGATTGGATTTGTGACGGGCTTTTCTTTTACAAGTCCATTGCCCGGGCCGGCGCAAAATCCGTCTAATGTGGCCGCGTCGCTGAATCCGGCAACCGGAGAAATTTCTTACACCTCATTCACCAGCGGAAATTACGTGAGCTGCATCCGGGTGGAAGCGTGGAGATGCGGGCAGAAAATAGCGGAAGTTTACCGTGATATTCAGAGTGTATTACTGGCCTGCGGAAATAATACACCGCCGAATGTTATTCCGCCTTTTCAGTCGAACACTATTTTCCAGGATACAGTGTACGCAGGCGACCTGGTGAATTTTACACTCTCCGCAACTGACTTTGATTTTCTTCCCAATGGCCAGCCGCAGACGCTTACAATTGATGCAACGGGCCAGCAATTCGGAGCTGGATTTACCAGCACCACCACAGGTTGCCTGAATCCTCCGTGCGCTACATTATCGCCGCCGCCACCGGTTTCAGGACCATTCGGAGTAAGCACAACTTTCAACTGGCAAACGGCCTGTAATCACATCAGCTATACGTCGCAATGTTTTGTGCTTTCGAATACCTACAATTTCGTTATCCGGACGAGTGATGATTTTTGTCCGGCTCCTGCACAGACCATTGCCACCATTTCAATTACTGTGCTGGCTATTCCCGTAGTGGCCTCGCCTGATGTGCATTGTGTAGCAGTTGCGCCCAATGGGGATATTACGCTCACGTGGGAACAACCTTTCGACACAGCAGGGACATTCAACAGCTATCATATTTACAGTTCAGCATCACCGGCGGGGCCTTTTGCGGTTGTGGATTCTGTGTTTAATTACAACCAGCTTTCTTACACGCATACGGGCGCGAACGGAAATGCAGGACCAGTTTATTATTTTATAACAACAAGATCGGGCTGTAACGGAATGGTAATGCTGAATGCACAGGATACTGTGAGCTCGATGTATTTGCAGGTAGTGAATAATGCCAATATCACTGCAAATCTATCGTGGAATAATATTTTGGTTCCCGCGCCGCCGACACAATTCGGATGGTACCGCATTTACCGGGAATACCCGGCAGGAAACTGGGCGCTGATCGATTCTACTCAATCGCTTGCTTATATCGATTCAATTTCGGTCTGCAACTCGCAGGTGAATTACAGGATTGAGATTGGTGATTCGATCGGTTGTGTTTCGGTTTCGAATATTGATGGTGATATTTTCCAGGATCCGATAACGCCTGCAATTCCGGGAATTGATTCAGCATCTGTAAGCACAACCAATACGGTGCAGTTGGGATGGCAGCCAAGCACATCGGCAGATGTTACAGGGTATGTGATTTATCAATTCATAAACGGAATATGGACCGCGCTTGATACAGTTTTGGGAATCAACACGACATTCTACAACAATACGATCTCAAACAGCGGACTGCAAAGTGAATCGTATGTGATAGCGGCTTTGGATTCCTGCGGAAACATCAGCACTTTCAGCCCTGTACACCATACATTGTTTGTCAGCAGATCGCTTAACAGCTGCGACGCTACAATGACACTGAGCTGGAACGCATACATAAACATGCCCGGCGGATTGGGCGGTTATGAAATTTATTCGAGCGATAATGGCGGACCGTTTATGCTGACCGGAACTACGCCTTCGAATGATTCCGTTTTTGTGCACAGCGGGCTGATCCAGTTTCATACGTATTGCTATTACATTGTGGCGCACAATACAACGCACACCATAACCGCACGTTCGCAGGAAGTATGCGGGTTTGCGAATGTGCCGCAGCAGCCGGTGTTCAATTACCTGCGCGTGGCTACTGTTGCGGGATCTGATATTGTAAACCTGAAAGCGTATGTGGACATTGCTGCCGATGTTCTGCGTTTCGATATTTACCGTGCCGACAGCATTACCGGCAGCTGGGCGCTGATAGGAAGCGCGCAGCCGAATCCCCCAGCCAACCTTGTTGTGTATACTGACAACACGCCGAAAACCGGGATGCAAAGCTATTATTACAAAATGGTGGCGGTGGACAGCTGCGGTGAAGATGCAATGACTTCCAATATTGCCCGTACTGTATTCCTGCAGGCGGTGGGCAATGATGAGATCACAAATACATTGACATGGAATGATTACGAGCAATGGCTTGGAGGAGTATCGTATTACAATATTTACCGCAGTATAGACGGTGTAGCTGATCCGGTGCCGATAGCAACAATACCATTTACAAGCGCAGGGCAGAATGGTTACGTGGATGATGTTTCGCAATACAACATGTTCGTGGGAATGTTTTCTTACCAGATAGAGGCGGTGGAAGGTGCGGGCAATGTTTACGGATTTGCAGATACATCTTACTCCAATATTGCGGAAGTGATACAACGTCCGCTGGTGTATGTGCCGAATGCGTTTACTCCGGGTGGAAATGGTTTGAATGATTATTTCCTGCCGTCGACAGGGTTTGTGGATATTGTGGATTACAACTTCGCGGTGTTCAATCGCTGGGGCGAGAAGATGTTTGAAACCAACGACAGGAATGGTGCGTGGGACGGACGATACGCGGGACACAAGTGTGAGGAAGGTGTATATGTGTGGGTGCTGACGTTTAAAACAGCGGCCGGGCAATACATAGACATGAAGGGAATAGTTAGCCTGCTCAGATAAAAATAAGTATGAATAACAACGTTGTTTCCCGGCACGCACTTCTACGCGGGCTGGATACGTTGGAGCAGATATGCAGGAAGCGGGTGAAGAATGAATTGCTGATAGATGATGAGCAATTACCAAAATTAGTTACAAGCACAAAAGAAGCTTTAGTGGCGTATGCGGCGCATTATGAAATGCCGGAACTTTCAAAAACAGCTTCTGAATTTCCGAAGCGTATCAGGATCATGAAACTTCCTTATGTTATTGAGGTTTTGGGGGTGATTGTTATTTTTTGCGTTGTATTTAATATCGCTTATTGGGGGCCTTATGGTTTTTTCCTTGCACTTTACTGGTTCTTTCTTCCGGTGATCCTTCCTGGAATTGTAATGCTTTTTGTTCGCTATAAATTCAAAAAGCACAGGAATGAGCTGATGAATGAAATTGCCTGTATTGCTGAGCGGGCGAAAGTGCTGGTAGGGGATAATCAGCAAGGGTGATTTTCTTGACATTTTAGCATTATTGCCGAGACAAAGGACACAAAGTTGAACGCAAAGGGTTTTATATGCGGACTCTGCGACATCTGCGAGCAACCTTTTTTTGCCTCTTACAACGACAATGCTTCTGAATAGCCCCGACAGCAGCGGCACCCCACAGCTGCGCGGAAAGTGTGGCCGGGCGAGGAGTATAGCGGATGGCGGGAGAAATGCCTGTAAAACAAGGAAATGCGGCTGCTTCACACTTTTTGCATTCAAATCGTACATAGAAGATCGTAATTCGTACATCACCTTTAACTATCTTTGCACGAATTTTAACGGCAGTAAAATTCCCGAAGGGGTCCTTCGGACAATCCACGTTCTTATGTCTAATGACAATTCCAAGTTTATAGGTGAAGGTCTCACCTACGATGATGTGCTTCTGGTGCCTGATTATTCAGAAGTTCTTCCACGCGAAGTCGACATTCGCACCAAATTTTCACGCAATATTCTTATTAATACCCCGATTGTGTCTGCCGCTATGGATACGGTGACGGAATACGAGCTGGCGATTGCGATTGCGCGCGAGGGTGGAATAGGCGTGATTCATAAAAATATGACGATTGAGCAGCAGGCTGCGCAGATACGCCGTGTGAAGCGATCGGAAAGCGGGATGGTGCAGGACCCGGTGACGCTGCATGAAAGCGCACTGATAAGTGATGCGCTGAAGCTGATGAAGGATAATAAGATTGGTGGAATACCGGTGGTGGATAAGAATGGCTTGCTGGTGGGAATTGTAACGAACCGCGATCTGCGTTTTGAGAAAAATTTAAAACGCCCGGTGAAAGAAGTGATGACGAGTGAAAACATCATCACCACAAAAGTGACCGACCTGAAAAAGGCGGAGCAGATACTTCAGAATAATAAAATAGAAAAGCTTCCGGTAGTTGACAAGCATAACAAGCTGATCGGATTAATTACCTACCGCGACATAAGCAAGATCAAAGAACGCCCGAATGCAAGCAAAGACGATCTGGGACGTTTGCGTGTTGCAGGTGCGCTGGGTGTAACGCATGACACGATTGAACGCGCACATGCGCTGGTAAATGCCGGTGTGGATGCACTGATTATAGACACCGCTCATGGCCATTCGAAAGGTGTGATTGATATGCTGAAGCTGGTGAAGAAAACTTTTCCTTACATCGATATTATTGTCGGCAACGTTGCAACAGCTGAAGCCGGACTTGCATTAGTAAAAGCAGGAGCGGATGGCGTGAAAGTGGGAATTGGTCCGGGCTCTATTTGCACTACGCGCGTAATTGCCGGTGTGGGAGTTCCGCAATTGACCGCGGTGATGATGGTGGCGAATGCGCTGAAAAAATCGGGTGTTCCTGTGATTGCTGATGGTGGAATACGCTACACGGGAGATATTCCGAAAGCTATTGCCGCCGGTGCAAGCACGGTTATGGCGGGAAGCTTATTCGCGGGTGTGGAAGAATCGCCGGGAGACACGATCATTTTTGAAGGAAGAAAATTCAAAACGTACCGTGGAATGGGTTCGCTCGACGCGATGGAAAAAGGTTCGAAAGACCGTTATTTCCAGGATGTGGAAGATGATATAAAGAAGCTGGTGCCGGAAGGGATTTCGGGCCGCGTGCCGTATAAAGGAACGTTGGGCGAAGTGGTTTACCAGTTGGTGGGAGGATTGCGTGCTGGGATGGGTTATGTGGGGGCGAAGAATATTGCGGCGTTACAGGATGCGAAATTTATCCGGATTACTTCGGCAGGAATTCGTGAATCGCATCCGCATGATATTGTGATTACGCGGGAGGCTCCGAATTATAGTACGAAATAGCGCACAGCCCCAAGCCCCGAAGGGGGCAGCGCGCAATTTGAAAATTTGAAAATTCGATATTCAAAGATCGGGATCAGGATTTTTGAATTTTTGAATTTTGAATAATACCTATTATGATAAGATTAATTTTTGCGTTTCTTTTGTTGGCTTTGGTGAGTTGTGGCTCGCAGGAAGAAGGTGCGACGGATGCAGATAAGTATAATGATAGTGCTGTGAAGTTAAATGACAGCGCTGTGAGAATGACAATGACTTTTAAGCCCGACAGCATTACGTATATGAAAGCTGTTGAGCTGCTTGACCAGGCTTCGGCGATTGACAGCAACTATTATCTTGCGTATCACCATAAGATCATGTTCCTTTTCGGAGCTAAGCAATTTGATAAAGCTTTGGTTGCTTCCAAACAGATTGTACGATTATCGCCGAACGTTCCTGAATCGTATGGGCGACCTGGAATTATATGTGAAATTTTAGGCGACAGCGTAACCGCGCATACTTATTTTCAGAAGGCTGCGGAACTTTATAAGGTACGATTGGATACAATGAAAAGCGGCACTCCTGATTATGATATGATGGTAATGAGCCAGGCAGTGAATTTAATTATGCTGGGTGAAGCGCAAAAAGGAAATGAGCTGATGGAAGCAAGTTACGCGCGACAGACGGATCCGGTATTGAAACAATCGATGGATATGTTTAGGGGAAAGAGCAAGTGGGAAATTATTGAGGGGATAAGGGATGGGGATTTGGGGAAGTAGGAATTGCAGAATTGGTGATTTCCGATTTTCGATTGAAAAGAATTACTTCGTCGCGGGCATATACGTTACGGGGCTGCATTGGGCAAAATTCACCGGCGCTTTCAAAGGGAAACGATAATCCATAATAAACAGGTTTAGCAGCTTGCTGAATTTCATTCCTTGTTCTTTCGTTAACTGATCGGGGCGGAAGCTGTTGAGGAGGTTTTTCCCAGGCAAAATCGCACGTTTTTAAAAATGTACCGAGGTCTTGCAGCAGTTACTTATTATACTTTTCCTTAGTCCGGATAAAATTCCGCAACGAATCAGGTTTTGCAGAAAATGGTTTGAAATAAATAGAATAATCGACCGGCTTGAATACTTCATTATGGTCTTTACGACTTGTCCACCGGATTTTATTTTCCGAAACAATTCCTTTCAGGATGATCCGTTCGTAATTAGATTTAATCAGCTGAAATTTTTCAAGTGTGATCGAATCTCCTTTGATGAGATAATTTCCCCAGGAGCCCTTTAAACGATTTGTTTCGATCTGCTGAATAAGCGCGGAACCTCTGACCGTAGAGTTATCGGTGGAAAAGCTGGAGCCTTCGGAATAAAAGAAAACCGGTTTAACACCGGGATAAAAAAGATCAATATTATTATTGGCTGTCGTGTCGTCGTAATAACCGTTAAAACGTAAAAGCGGGTGATGGCCGTGATTGAAATTTTTGTGATAAACAAGTGCGCTGTCGTAGGTCGTGCATGTTACGAGCAGTGAGAGAAGCAGAATAGGGGCGAAGAATTTCATTGCAGATGCAAGTTAGCAAATCAAGAGAAAATTGCGGAAGATTGTTTTGCCACCAAGACGCCAAGGCACAAAGAAAAAGGGTAATGAATATTTCCTTGAAAGTTGTTGTTTGCCACCAAGGCGCCAAGGCACAAAAAAAAAGGGGAAAGAATATTTCCTTGAAAGTTGTTTTACCACCAAGGCAAAGTCAGAAAGAAAAAAGTAATCTCCCAATTAATCGAAAATCGGCAATCACCCAATCGAAAATCCTCCTTCGGGAAGATTGCAGATCTTTTTTACCGCCAAACCTGTATAGAAGAGAATTATTTCTTAGGTGCGGCCTGGTCTGCCGGCGCCATCTCATTTGCTGCCGGCTGTGGCGTTTTAAAATGTTTGATATTGTATGTCACAGTAAACATAAAATAACGCTGCAAAGTATTTGTTCTGCTGTCTTCAATATATGTATCCGTGACTGTGCGGCTTACGCTCTTGTTCTGGTTCAGCA
>JALYQL010000366.1 GCA_030855855.1 Bacteroidota bacterium
TGCTGAAATGTTTAAGCAGGATCCTCAAAAAAGAACGTTGAACGATAAAGGAAATGATCTGACTTCTGCCGAAAGTATTTTGTTACAAGCTGTTTTAAGCAAGAATGTTTATTTGTCGGATAAAGGATATTCAATAGAAGAGCCTGCAGGGATTTATAAACGTGTTAAGGGAAAGTACTTGTCAAGGAACTTTTTCAAAGAATATTATTCTGAACATAAGCCAATCCGCGTGCTTGGGTAATGAATATCTCCGTTTACATAACATCTTATAATCAAAAAGAACTACTCCGGCAGGCGATTGATAGCGTGCTGGCGCAAACATTCAAACCTTCTGAAATTATTATCGTTGATGATTGCTCGGCAGATGCATCACGTGAATTGATCAATGCATACCAGGCGCAATATCCAGGACTTGTAAAAACAATATTCCATGAAGTGAATACTGGTATTACGCAATCAAGGATTGATGCATTGAAGCTGGCTGGCGGAGACTACATCACATATCTCGACGGTGATGATCTTTATTTACCGGGGAAGCTGGAAGAAGAAGCCCGCCTGATCTCAACTCATAAGGCCGATATTGCGTTTTCCAATTTTTATACGTTCAAGGAAAACCCTGATGAAATAATTTCTATCTGGGCAAGCAATATTAACCAGCTCCCAAAGTTCGGAAATATGAACTATGAAATTTTTACAAGAAAATTCCCGAACTCAACGTTGTTCCGCTGCGAATTGATCAGCAAGAAAATACTTTTTGAAACCGGGTTTCATGACACACAGGTAAAAATTTACGAGGATTTCGAATTCAAGATCAGAACGTCAAAAACGGCGTCGATCGCTTATACGATGAAACCGCTGATCATGTACAGGGATAATCCAGCCGGACTTTCTAAATCAAAACGGCAATTGCATTTTGAAACGCTTCAATATATTTACACCAAACATATTGACGATATCGAAATGCGCTTCCCGGATAAGATCGGAGAAGTAAAAGATCGTTATGCATCTATTTTTAAAATGTTTTCAGATCAGCCTGCACAGAATAAGAAACCACAGGCTCCCCAAACGCTTAGTGTTGTAGGCCGCCTCAGAAAATTATTCGGAAAATAATAAACCACAATTCAGGTAAGCTTTGCACTTTATTCAATAGTATATGATTGTTATTTCAGCAGGAATGCAAAAATCCGGTAGCGCTTATGTCTACAACATCATCAATGATCTTCTTGTGCACGGAGGTCATGGTGATGCACGGCAGGTAAAAGAAAAATACAAGTTGGATGATGTTTTGTAATGGCACAATAACAATGTCGGTGACCTTGAAAATAAATTACTGTACAAGCTCGTGCGGATTACTATGCGCGATAAAAATTTTGCAATAAAAACACATAGTGGTCCTACACGTCTTTTGAAAATATTACTGCGGTTAGGCCTGGCCAAAGTAATTTACACTTACTGTGACCCGCGTGATGTGCTTTTATCTGCAATCGACCACGGGAAAAAAATTATTGCGGAAGGTCAGAACCATACTTTTGCACAGATGGTCGATTTCGATAAAGCCATCAGTAATGTAAAGCAATGGATTTCTATCTGGGAAGATTATTCACTGATGAAAAATGTAATGAGCGTCAGGTATGAAGATATGATGAACGATCCGGCAGTGATGACAGAAAAGATCTGTAAATATCTCGGACTGAATATTCCGCAAAACGATATTGATGCTATTCTGTTCAAGTACGATAAAAACAACAAGAATGCTGATATGCGCGGGCTTCACTTTAATAAGGCGAAGCTCGAAAGATATAAAGAGGAGTTTACAGCTGAGCAGACTGCAAAATCTAATGCAGAGCTCGGAAAATCAATCCTGAAAATGGGATACGAGCTTGCATGAGAATGAAGAAGGTGCTTTTCCGCTTTAGTGTTTTATGTTATGCCTGTAAAAAAATGGTGATGGTATGTTGAACGGATTGCTCAGAAGATTTGATAGCAGGGATTATATTTTTTGCATTAACACCGGCCGTTCCGGGTCAGATTACCTTGCCAAATTGCTTGACTCTGCTGCAGAAGTAAGCGCGTTTCACGAGCCCAAGCCTGAAATGACTAAAGCGATGCTTGGATTGGTGACAAATGATACATACCGCAATACTTTTTCAAAAAGAGCATTCAAAGCGCGTGCAATAAGAAAGCTGGCAAAATCTGTGAATGCAAAAGTATATGCCGAAACCAACCACATGTTTATCAAAACATTTCCCGATGTGGTTGCTAAAAGATTAAAGAATGTCAAGGTTATTTTTTTGAAACGTAATCTTATCGACACGCTTTACAGTTTTTATGAGCTAGGGTATTTTTCTGATTGGGAACATTCATGGAAAGAATGGATGATCCTTCCCAATGCAAAAACGGCAGCTATACAAACCATGATAAAAGGCGAAAAGCCCGACCAGGTCAGCCTCATCATTGGTTACCTGCTTGATATAAGGGCAAGGGCCGCACGTTTTAAATCGGAATTTCCGGCAGTGCCGGTTTATGAAATTAACCTGTACGAACTGAACGATAAAGTGCACTTGGTGAAAATGTTTGAGTGGCTGAATATCACTCCTACAGAAAAAACATACGAGCTCATCGGAAAAAAGCAAAACGACAGAACTGATCTGAAGAAAAAGATCGGGGGCACAGTTCCGGACAAACCCTATTTAAAACAAAGGTTTTATGAGCATATTGAAAAGCTGAAAGCTCTCGGTATTGAAATTCCTGCTGATGTGCTCAGTGAAATGTAGTTTTTAAAAAGCAATGACATTCACTAAAACCGATTTACCGCTGATCTCAATTATTATTCCGGCTTACAATTCCGGAAATACAATTGAGCGTAGTCTTGAAAGTATAAGGAAACAAAACAGCAGGAACTTTGAGGTGCTGATCATTGATGCGGTTTCAAAAGACAATACGCTGGAACTGGCCCGGAAGTATGAAAAGCATTTTCAACTCCTCATCTTTTCTGAAGCTGATAGAGGAATTTACGATGCCATGAATAAAGGCATCGCGCTCGCAAAAGGCAAATGGGTTTATTTCCTGGGAAGCGACGACGAATTATACGCTCCCGATACACTGCAAAAAGTCGCTGAATATCTGCAACCCGGAATTGATGTTATTTATGGAAATGTTTTCAGCAGCCGGTTTGGCGGAGTGTACGCGGGAAGCTTCGATCAGAAAAAAATATTCAACCAGAACATTTGCCATCAATCAATCTTCTTTAACAAAGATGTTTTTAAACAAACAGGATTGTTTGATCTGTCTTATAAAATATGGGCCGATCACGATCATAATTTCAAATGGTTTTTGCCGGGAAATATCAAACACCGTTTTGTAGACGTAATCGTTGCAAATTATGCCGACGGAGGCGCAAGCTCGCTATCTCCTGATCATGCTTTTACAAAAATGAAAAACTGGCTCTATTCCTTCCAGTTAAGAAATCAAACCATAGGCCGCACACGATTCTGGATCCTCAGGCGAGAGCTGTGGTCGGCGCTGAAAGAAGGAAGAATAAAAAACTTTTCTACGATCACGCTGCAATCCGGAAAATACTTGCTTAACCTTTAATTAGTAAAAAGACCAGTTTCAGAAAGTGCCGGCAGTTTCCATCATCATACCTAATTATAATCACGAAGCTTTTCTCGCGAGGCGAATTCATTCGGTACTTGGACAATCTTACACCGACTTTGAGCTTATTATTCTGGATGATTGTTCTTCCGACAAGAGCATTTCGGTCATTGAACCTTTCAGAACGCACCCGAAAGTTTCTCACGTGTTGTATAATGAAAAGAACAGCGGAAGCGGTTTTAAACAATGGGAAAAAGGGATCAATCTTGCGAAGGGAAAATTTATCTGGATCGCTGAATCGGATGATTATTCTGAACCGGATTTTCTTGAAACCATGATGGAGCTCCTTGCACCGGAAAAAAATTGTAAAATAGCTTTTGCCGGAACGATAAAAATTGATGTAAGCGGCAATCCGACCAAGCCATATGATTTTAAGTTTGGTAATGGCATCGACTCGGAACATGATTGGGTGAGCAATGGCAAAGATTTTTGCTGCGATATTTTATGCAAATACAATGTGCTTATGAATGCAAGCTCTGTGGTATTTGAAAAGGAGCTGTACACCACGGCCGGCGGAATTAACACATCATATCGTATCTGTTCTGATTGGCTGCTGTGGTGGGAAATGATCAGCAGGAGCAATATTGGGTTTTGCAGCAGACGGTTGAATTACTATTGCATTCACGAATCGAATACAAGCTCCAATTGGCTCACCGAGCTTGTAATTACTTACCGGTATATTCTGACGAACTGGCCTTTTGTAACCGGGAAAGAAGAATACAAAAAGTATATGCTGAATTATTCGAAGTTTTTGCACCGGCAAAAAGACCACAAAACAGCATACGCAATATCAAAACTGTTGCGCGAACATGAATAAAAAGCTTTACTTACATTTGAATTTTAATATTACAAAACAACTATGACGAACAACAAATTAATTTTCGACATTGGTTTTCATAAAGGTGAAGACACTCAATATTTC
>JALYQL010000367.1 GCA_030855855.1 Bacteroidota bacterium
GATAAGGGGGCTGATTAATACGCTCGCTTTGTTTTATATGTTCCTCTTCGAGATAATGATGAAATTTGTAATTAAGCTTTTCCCAATCCTGTTCACTGAGTTCATTATGTGTCCGGGAAGTAGTAAAGCCACAGTTTGAACATTTATAATAGTGCACAGCTCCAATTTCCGCCATAAAATCACTGAAAGGCTTTTCGTTATAGACCTTTTCCAGGAAAAATCTCATTGGTGAATTACAAATCAGGCATTCCATAGTTTTTTTTTAACAGGATTAGCAAACAGGAATCATACAATCGTATTAACTATTGCAGAAATCCGGTCAACATCACTTATTTCCAAATCGAAATAAATTGGCAAACACAAAACACGCGAAGAAATACTTTCTGATTCCGGACATGAGGCCCCATCCACGAAGTGCAATTGATTTAGTGATGGATAAAAATATCGTCGTGTGTTTACCTGTTGAGCCTGCAAAGCTTCTTTCACTGCAAGTAATTTAATTTCCGAATCAAAAACAACCGGGTAATAGGAATAGTTGTATGTAAAATCAACAGGCAATACAGGAATTTGCAACACGTCAGATCTGAGATTTTCAGTATATCTGGTGTAAATTGCTTTACGCCTTTCAATAATTGTATCGATTTCCTTCAATACACACAATCCCATTGCAGCGTGGAATTCCGAATTTTTTGCGTTAACACCTACTGACTGATAATCGTCGTAGACATGTCCGAACTGGCGAAATAACATTAATTTTTCCGCTATCTCATCATTATTGGTAATAATGCATCCGCCTTCAACAGTATGAAAAATTTTTGTTGCATGAAAGCTGCATGTGCTGATGTCGCCATAGCTCAGAAGCGATTTGCCTTTATACATGCATCCAAAGCTGTGAGCGCCGTCATAAATGACTTTCAGTGAATGCTTCTGTGCGATTTTTTCGATTTTTTCAATTTCGCATGGATAACCATAAACATGTGTTGCAAGAATTGCCTGGGTTTTTTCAGTAATTGATTTTTCTATGAGAAATTCATTCAAACAGAAATTAGAAGTATTAATATCAACAAATACCGGCGTGCATCCCTCCCAAAGAATCGCATTTGTAGTTGCGACATATGAAAAAGGTGTCGTAATAACTTCACCTGTAATTTCAAATGCTTTAAGCGCCATCTGCAAAACAATTGTTCCATTTGTAGTAAATAGTAAATGTTTCACACCTAAGTATGCTTTAAGCTTAGCCTCCAATTCCTGAACCAGCTCACCGTTATTGGTAATCCAGGCCTTGTCCCACGCCCGCTTTAAGGTGGCCGCATACAAATCGTAATCGGGCAGAAATGTTTTAGTTACGTTTATCATTACTTAAAAAATAAAAAGAATTCATAGTCTTCAAGAACGCAGACCTCCCGCTTTGGGAAATAACAAGATTGCGAAGTGATGCCGGTTCGAATTTCACCTGCCCCGTTTTAATTTTTAACACAGATTGCGCTATCCCTTCTGCGTCACCGATTTCAGTCTTAATGCCTGTTTGCTCATTTACACTGTCTTCTACACCACCACTCGCCGTAACCACAACTGGAACGCCTGATAGCATGGCTTCTCTTACTGCCACTCCAAATGTTTCAGCAATGCTTGTTGATATAAATACGTCAACAGAATTCATCAATCCCGCCACTTTATCTCTTGTTATATCCGGAATAAAAGTACATTTTGAAAATACGCCATACTTATTTGCCATCTTTTCAAAATCAAACGGGTTTGCTTTTTCCGAATGCTTATTTAAGGAATTGCCTACCACAATTATTTCATCCTCTCCATCTGATAATTCTGTAAAAAGCTTCATGCTTTTAAAAAAAGTCTCCATATCCTTTATGTAGCTCGGATATGCAATCGTCATTATTCTGAATTTTGAGCCTGTTACTTTTTTAACGAAATTGAATTTCGTTTCATCCACAAAATTCCAAATTACAATTGGATTACATTTAATATTGTTCATCAACAAACATCTTTTCTGATGATTGCTTACTGCACCAACTTTCGCTGCACGTTGAAGAGCATTAACTATCCGCTCTTGTTTAAACTGCGAATACTGATTCAGCAGAAAAAGCTGGTGTTCAATAATTACAAATGGTATCTTAAATACTTCACTCAGGTATGCTGCCACTATTCCTGCGTCAACAGTTGACTGTGCATGAATCAAGTCTGGCTTCCATCCACCAGAAATTAATTCTGCGAAAGCTTGCCGGTATTCATGACACAAACCATAATATTTACTTTCATCTCCCCAATGATCAGCTACACAAACATCAAATGAAAAAGCTACAGGATGCTGAATCAAATATTCAGTATTTAGTATTATTCCTTTTTTAGAAAATTTCCCCTTCAGCTTTTTTTTTAAGTGTGATAATCGGGAAACAGCTTTTAACTTACCGAAAAGAATTTTTATGTCATGGCCATTTTCAAAGAGCAAAGTGGCCTGTTCGTGAAAAAAAGAGCCTGCCATTGCATTGTCCTTATTAGGATACCAGGAAGGAATAATCAGAACTTTCATTTTCGTACAGCGATCCTTTTCAATTTATTAAACACTCGTTTTGAAAAGTTCAGGATCGAAACCGGTATCTCTTTCAAAAAAGTGATTGTGGAAATCAGGCCAATGTTAATTTTAATCTTAAAAAGTGGTATGTTTTTAATTTCCCATAAACAAAGCGACTTATCGGCATACGCATGATTTCCTTCTGTGCAACCTTCATTGATAATTCTCAAAGGATCAGGGAAATTAAACGGGAACTTCATCATATTCAATGCTCTTCCGTGCAGGCTGAATCCGGGAACATTTGTGTTAATGCGGGTTTCATATGCATAGGTGCTCAGTAACAGGTAAGCAGATCCTGATTTTTTATAATTCAGAAGTATCTTGTAAATATTCTGGTATGACAAGTGAAGGAAACAATCACGTGTAAAAATAAGGTCTACTTGAGGTACAATCTGTTCAATCAGGTTAAGCTGAATAAAATTCACTTTTTCATTTCCGAATTTTACTTCATTATTCTTTACCAGGTCCGCTACCAGATCCGCGCCCGTATAGCTTTCCAATATGAATGTGAGCTTCCCTATGATTTCTTTCATCCAGAAAAAATCACCACATGGAGCGTCGAGCATTTTTTTTATTTTATACTCGCTCAAAAGCCCAGGTATAGCTTCACGGATTATTCTTGTTTGATAATGATTAGAGCCCGGGCCAGAAAGAGAATCCGGATCGCCCCATGAATTTCGTTGAGCCGCCTTTTCAAAAATCTGCTTTAACTTTTCGTCTTTCATTTGCCTTTTTGTACTTTGAGTTTTGACAGCACTCTGCTAATCAGGGAAGGCACGCGGACTGGCGCAGACTTTTGTAATTTTTTATGCGCACTGATCAGAGCAATAA
>JALYQL010000368.1 GCA_030855855.1 Bacteroidota bacterium
CGAAATAGGGATTTTTTGTCAGACTTCGATACATTTTTCGCTGTGGAAATTGTGGTTTAAAACAAACTCGTCAAGCGAAAAACACTCAGTCTGACAAAAAAGTAACTTTTCTTTTTTGCCGCCATCGATACATTTTTCGCTGTGGAAATTGTGGTTTAAAACAAACTCGTCAAGCGAAAAACACTCAGCCTGACAAAAAAGTAACTTTCCTTTTTTTGTCTGCCATCGATAGATTTTTCGCCGTGGAAATTGTGGTTTAAAACAAACTCGTCAAGCGAAAAAACTCAGCCTGACAAAAAAGTAACTTTCCTTTTTTGTCAGGCTGAGTAGGTTTGCTTTGCTATTTAAATTGAAATGAAAAAGCCGATAGCAAACCGTATCGAAGCCCCTAATTCTTAAGATATTTCTCCAGCAATTCTTTCATCTTCTCGGGAGAAACGGCATTTTCCATTTCACCATCTCTTGCAAAAGCGATCTCGCCGGTTTGTTCGGAGACAACGATCGCTAATGAATCTGTATTCTCGGTGATGCCGACTGCGGCGCGGTGGCGCATTCCGAGGTGAGCGGGAAACTCATTGTTTTCAGTTACTGGAAGCACACATCTTGCAGCGCGTATAGTGTTGTTGGAAATGATGACAGCTCCATCATGCAAAGGACTGTTCTTGAAAAAGATGCTTTCGATCATGCGCACAGAAACTCTTGCTTCGACAGGATCGCCGGTGTTGGAGTAAAATTTAAGGTCATTGCCGCGGGTGACGATGATCAGCGCGCCGGTTTTTGCTTCCGACATATTACGGCAGGCTTTCACCACGGCATTAATATCGAGCGCGGCGTCTTTTCCTTCGTCACCCCAGTTGAAAATAGCTTTTCGGATGCGCTGGTTTCCTGCGACATTATACGTTCCGATGAAAAGGAAAAAACGGCGTAATTCCTGCTGAAAAACAATGAGCAGGGCGATCACACCAACATCGATAAATTTTCCGAGAATGCTGGAGAACAATTCCAGGTTAAAAAGGCGAACGGTGCGGTAGAAAAGATAAAAAACCGCCACACCCACAAAAATATTCATAGCCGCAGTGCCGCGGACTAATTTATAAAGCTGGTAAATAAGCACTGAGACAAGAAATATGTCGAGCATATCCTGCCAGTGAAAGCTGAGGAAAATGAATGTGGTCAAATTTATCATTCGGGTGCAAAGGTAAGTTTTTAGTTTTTAGTTGAGAGTGGTTACTTCGGAGGGTTGTAAAACCGGAATAATAATTCAGAGCTGTTTAAAATTTACAATAAGCAGTTAAACATATAATTTATAATCACTTTATTGTAACTTGTCAGAGACAATTCAATATGAATGAAAACAACTGTTGACAAAACCGCACAGCAAGAAGGCAAAGCCATAGCCAATGATCTTTCAGAAAATCGCCTGGCTAAGTTGGTGGCTTCCCATCCTGCAAGAATAAACGGCAATGCAGTTTCAAAATCGCAGCATAAAACAACAGCTGTTTCTTCAGAACTTCCGATACAACGCGCAGTATATCCCAGCATGGCGGCGATGTGGGCAGTTGTAGAACCATCACAAACAGAAATGCAGATTAAGGCAATCACAAATGCAGATACTGCCCTGGCCAATGCATACGCTGATGTAGAAGCGGATCTTGCAAGCATGAATTTTGTGTATGTGAACGGCACTCAACCAGCTGCGGATATAGATCCGTTATATGGCGGCGGTTTGGTTTACGGAATCGATTATGGATTGCGTGGCGAACAAAATGCGACTTACCAGGATGTAACAAGGTATATCGGAGCTATTCTTCACGAGATGATGCATATCACGGCAGCTTTGCATTACACTACAAATGTGCCTGCCGGTAATGGTGCTGTTGGTCATGTGGCAAATGCACATCTTCCCGCTCCTACAGCTGTTGCAGGAGGAAATGGATATGGAGTCGCGCCCAACCAGAACACAGATCCTGTTCTTGGGATTCAGGCCCAGGTACAAACCATGCAGGACAATTGGGAAGATCTTCGCTCGGAAGCAATCCGTGAGCGGGGAAACGGCGCACTCACCCATGCGCAGGCAGATGTGCTTGTGGCAATCGGAGGAAGAATTGATTATGCAGAAACCGGTACAGGAGCAATTGCTCATTATGAAACGGTGCTTTTCGATGTGCTTTTTTACATGAGGAGCCAGGGACTTCAGGCTACACGTACTTACCAGTATGCACACCGCATGATGACGGAAGCAAATACAAGACGTAATGCAGGAGCCGGAGCTGTAGCGCGAATTGCACGTGCGCAATTGCCATTTGCGGAAAGGGCTGACTGCTTCCTGACAACAGCCTGCGTCGATTACATGGGCTTTGCGGATGGTTGCGAAGAGCTTACGGTATTGCGGAAATTCAGAGATGAATATTTGCCGCAACAGCCGAACGGTGAAAAACTTATTGAACTTTATTATGAATACGCACCTTCAATTGTTGCGGCGATAAGAAGAAGAGAGGACGAAGATGAAATTTTAAAACGGTTGTATGCTATCATCCGTCAATGTGTTGATGCTGTTAAAAACGGAGATCATGCATTCGCTTACCGGACGTATTGCAGGATGATGATCGAATTGAAAAATGAATTTATTCCGGA
>JALYQL010000375.1 GCA_030855855.1 Bacteroidota bacterium
TCCGGTGGTTGTAGCAGCTGTTCCGCCGCTTGGCGCCCACGAATAAGTATATCCCGGTGTTCCTCCGGAGGCTACTACACTTGCGCTGCCTGTGCAGGATCCGTTACATAAAATGTTTACCTGCGATCCTGTTGTGGTTAATGCGGGTGGCTGCGTGATGGTAAAAGTTCTTGTGATCGAACAACCTGCCGGAGAGCTGATCGTGCATGTATATGTTCCCGCACAAAGTCCGCTTGCCGTTGCGCCTGTTCCGCCCGATGGTGCCCATGCGTATGTGTAGGTTCCGTTTCCTCCTGATGCTACAACTGTTGCACTTCCTGTACATGCGCCGTTACATAGTATGTTGACCTGCGATTGTGTTGCCGTGATGGCCGGTGGTTGTGTAATAGTAATCGTTCGTGTACCCGTACATCCGTTCGCGTCAGTTACTGTAAGTGTATAGGTTCCTGCGCAGAGTGCGGAGGCTGTATTCGTAGCTCCTGCCGTTGTGCTTGCTGCTGCCGGCGACCAGCTGAAGGTATATGGTGCTGTTCCACCACTTGCTGTCGAAGTTGCTGTTCCATTACACACTCCGAAACATGTAGCGTTTGTCTGAGAACCGGTGAGTGTTAATCCACCTCCGGCATTGGCGACCACAACGGAAGCCGTATAGGTATTACATCCGGAAACGGCGGTGACTGTATAAGTTCCTGCACATAAACCCGTAGCTGTTGATCCGGTTCCTCCTGATGGCGACCATGTATAGGTATAAGGTCCTGCAGGGTTTACAACCACCGATGCAGTTCCATTACATCCCGCGCACGTGGCAGGTGTAGAAGACATCGTGAGCGTTGGAGGAGTACAAGCTACACAAGTTGTTCTATAATACAACGCAGCGACGCATAGATTAAAGCAGTCACCACTCGAATTTACGTTGAAGGCCGAGGTGGTTTGCCCGGCGGCGACCGTTGTATTAACCTGCACACAATCCCACCAGTTCCATGTCAATGCGCCGGGAGTTCCGTTCAATGTCCATGAATTAGGATTGAATTGAATATCGCCTACACACATGAATGCACGCGCATTGGTAGTCGGGCCGCAAACAGCAGGAAAAGTCATGACATAATTTGCAACACCTCCATTAACAACAAAAGCGCCATCATCCACACGCACTGTTCCCCGCCATGTCTGAGCAGCATCACTCCATATCACCATTAATGTTGCGCCATCCATGTCATTTGCTGAGGTAGGAGGATTGGTCATGATGCCACTGATGTTGTAATTTCCGTTTCCGGCAATCGCAGCTGTTACATTTGCACGATAGGTGTAAGAACCGGCATATCCCCAGCATTTATCAGGACCCTGGCCTACAACAGCCATTGGATAATTTGAGCTTACAGCGGAAGGATTGACAATAGTTGCGGTCTGCGCGGAGCCGTCACCGGAACCTTCTGCCCATAAATAAGCTTGCAGGATACACGCTCCTGCAGGAATACCGCTAATATTAAAAGCGGCTGGCTGAGGAGCGCCTATTGGAGAAAACCGTTGTCCTAAAACCCTTGATGCAACAGCGTAGTTAAGCCCGCACGCTGTGTTGGTATAAACCTGTCCAAGTGTGCCATTTCCGTTTTGCGGAGTCGGATTTGGTCCTGAATGTAATGTGGCATTATTCGCAGGATAGCCGCATGCACCAGGAACACCGGGGCAATCAGATCTGTTTGCAGGCTGCTGGGCATTGAGCCATACAGATGCAAGCATAAAAAATGCAATTACGATGGGGCGTAATTTTGTACTCATAAATTGGGATTTCGTGTGCTGTAAATGGTGTTTGCTGTGGCAATTTATAACAAATATTCATTTAACCAAATAATTTGTTTTCAACCAGATACATAAGATTGTGTATAAAAATCCCTGATCCTACCTAGGGTAATATTAAGTTGTCATTTTCATCAAGTTTCCAGAAAGGGTTAAATGCAACTTCAAGGATATGTCCGTCAGGATCTTGAAAATAACCACTATAGCCACCCCAGAAAACTTTTTGTGCTGGCTTGATAATTGTTGCGCCGAGATTTTTCACTTCAGAAAGTACTTCATCTACTTCATTTCCTGATTTTGCATTGAAAGAAAGTGTGACACCAGAAAACCCATTTCCTTCCGCGTTCATATTCGCGTCTTTTGCAAGCAGGTGTTTCGGGTACAATCCGAGCACCATACCGCCCAATGGAAAGAAGGCAATGTTCTCATTTCCCGATGGAGATTTTTTCCAGCCTAATCCTTTTTCATAGAATTCAAGTGATTTTTTCAGATCGGAAACACCGAGTGTAATTAAAGTCAATTTTTGCCTCATTAGAATAATTTTAGATTGGCGATTTTAGATGTTGGAATAACCGCGCTTTCTCTCGTTGCTTTTTTTGTCGCTTTGATGAGTTTACGAGGATGTTTAAAGTTTCGAATATCCTCCTTTTCATAAGCAATGAATATCGCCAAGAACAATTATTATTACTGTCGACTTTTTTAAAAATCAAGGCGTTAAGGCGGTAACAATTTGCATAAGCGGCTTAATCCGGGGCACAAAAAAAGTAATGCCGCAGATTACGCGGATTTCACGATTAAATAAAAAAAGATTTCGGCTTCTGATTATCAGATCCGCCCGACGTTCATTACTGTTGCTTCGCCGTTGATGACAATGTCTCCTGTTGTTTTATCTACGATAACGGTTTCAACTGTTGCGCGGTGTTTTTCTTTGTTTACTTCTTTTACGTTCATCCGCACTTCGTAATCGGTGTCGACAAACATAGGTCTCATAAATGCCATGCTTTGTTTTAAATAAATGGTTCCTTCGCCGGGAAAAAGTGTTCCGAAAATTTTGGAGAAAACACTTCCGCCTAAAAATCCGTGCATGATCGGTCGTTTGAACATGGTCCTGGCTGCATATTCTGCATCTAAGTGCACTGGATTATTATCGCCGGTGACCTGCGCGAAAAGTTCAACTTCTTTTTGTGTGAAACGGAATGTGTGATTGTAAATAGTGCCTTGCTCGATCATGCCTGAAAATGGATTTAGTAACTGAATAATCTTGTAACCGGGTAATTCATTTTTTCTAATGGGCTAATGTAGTCTTTTGGAAATTCAGCGAGCCAATTGATCCTGGAGGATTTTTTTTCGTTATCAGTTATCAGGTTACCAGATTATTAAATTACCAGATCCGTAACATTGAGGTAATGCCCAAACCTGAAATTTGTCCCACGAAAAGATCAAATCTTCCGACGAATTACCAAAAGACGTTAAAGAGCTTGACATGCGAAGAAATAATCATACCTTTGCACCCTGAAAATGAGGAGATATTGACTCATTTTATTGTAAATCAACACATTACACACAACAAAGCAAATGGAAACGAACACTTTTTTTGAAGCCTGGCTGGAAACACAGAAACAACTGACAGAAAACTGGACAGAGAGCAACCGCAAACTACAGGATTCTGTGAAAAATGGCGCCGCAATGACTGACGGTACGACTATTTATAAAGAGTGGCTCGAAAAACAAGCTGAAATTACAAAAGCGGCTTCTGAAAAAGCGACAAAAACATTCAACGAAAAAGTTGCTGAAAACGGCGAACTTTTCAAAAACGGAAATACAAACGTTTCTGAAACTTATAATAACTGGATCAACGCACAGCGTGAGCAGATGAACAAAGCAATGGGAAATTTCCAGAGCTTTTCAAATCCGTTCACCGCGAACAATCCTTTTGCAAATAACCCGTTCACTGCAAACAACCCGTTCACTGCAAATAATCCTTTCACTGCAAACAATCCTTTTGCAAATGCATTTACACCGAACAATAACCCGGTGAAACAAATGCAGGATTTCCAGCAGCAGTGGTGGAACAACACACAATCGTTTTTCAATCAGTCAAATCAGAATGCGCAGCCATGGAATAATATGTTCCAGAACTGGGGCAAAGGTTTGAATGACGAAACGACAAAAGAAGCATGGAACAACATGACAAACATTTCTGCTGCTTACGCGAAATTTTATGAAATGTGGGCTCCGGCTTTGAAGAGCATGCAGAACAATGCATTCAACACAGAATCTTTCAAAAATCTGTTCAATGTTGAAGCGTTCAAAGAAATGATGGATCGTTCACTTGCACAGGTTACTCCTGTTCAGACGAAAGAGCTTTTCAACCAGTTCAAAAACTGGGCTGAAATGGCCACCAATTATAATAAACATGTGTACGAGCAATTCTCCGGAAGCATTCCTGAGAACATGAAATCGCTTACACCTTTCCTGCTTTTCGGAAATGACGCGAACAATGCTAACAATGCATTTTCCGTTTACCAGCGTTCGGTAACTCCATTGCTGCGTTTATTCTACCCGGGAAAAGAAACTGAATTGAACGAGCTCATGACCGGCATGATGGAAAAGGTTTCTGTTTACGGACAAAAGCTTGCTGAGCTTCAGCAGACGATGTACACTAGCGGCGCGAAAACATGGGAAACGTTCATGTTTGAAAATGCTGAAGAATTAAAAAAAGGCGCTGACCTGAGCAATATCCAGGAAGTATTCCAGAAATGGGTGAATAAAAACGAAGCTTCGATGATCGAGCTTTTCAAGACAGACGCGTTCTCGAAAATCCAGGGCGAGCTTCTTGACCTCAGCCTCGACATCAAACAGCGCACAGAGAAAATTGCTGAAACAGTATTGCAGCCACTTCCTGTAATGCTGCGCAGCGAAGCAGATGAGCTTTACACAACGATCTACGAATTGCGTAAACGCATCAGCCAGCTCGAAAAAGGCAGCAATGAATCAGCGCCTGAAGTAAAGCCTTCTAAGAAAAAAGCCGCAACGGTTTAAAAGAGTGAATAGTTCGGAGTGGTTAGTTCGGAGATAAAAATCTTAGCGCTGATCACTCCGGACTTTTTTATACACTTTCTCCGAACTAAACACTCCAAACTCCGAACTAATCATGGCAAGCGAAAACCTCGTGAAAGAAATGACCGATGCAGGCGCGAAACTTGTAACAGGCTACGACAATCTTGTGCATGCTGAAAAAGTAGAAGTCGCCACGACGCCGAAAGACCTGGTGTACAAAGTCGACAAGGTGAAGCTCTTTCGTTACAAACGCGACAAGCCGGCCACGATCAAAACACCATTAGTGATTTCTTACGCGCTGGTGAATCGTTTTGACATGATGGACATTCAGCCTGATCGCAGCTTCATCAAAAACCTGCTTGATCTTGGTCTTGACATTTACATGATCGACTGGGGCTACCCGACGCGCGCTGATAAGGATGTGACGATGGATGATTATGTGAATTGGTTTTTGAATGATGTTATTGATTTTGTGCGCAAGGAACATGCGATTGATGCAGTGAATCTTCTTGGTGTTTGCCAGGGCGGAACACTCAGCCTTATTTATTCCGCGTTGAATCCGCAGAAAATAAAAAATCTCATCACGCTCGTTACGCCGGTTGACTTTTCTACCAACGACGGCTTGCTTTTCCGCTGGTCGAAAGACATTAATTTCGATCGTCTTGTAGATACATACGGAACCATTCCCGGAGAATTTCTAAATAATGGCTTCTCGATGCTCAAGCCAATGATGCGCGTGAGCAAGTATATGAACGTGGTGGACATGATGCAGGATAAAGACAAGATGATGAGCTTTCTGCGCATGGAAAAATGGATCAACGACAGCCCGAACCAGTCCGGAGAATGTTTCCGCCAGTTCATGAAAGATCTTTACCAGCAGAATAAATTATTCAAAGGCGAATTAGAAGTCGGCGGTAAAAAAGTAAGCCTGAAAAATATCAGCATGCCTTTGCTTAATATTTACGCTGCCGAAGATCATCTCGTTCCACCTGCAGCGACGATTCCTTTGAATGATTTAGTCGGCACAAAAGACAAAGAACTTTATAAATTCCCGGGCGGACATATCGGCGTTTTTGTCGGTGGCCGTTCACAGAAAGAGCTTGCTCCTGCTGTTGCAAAATGGCTGAAAGCAAGAGATTAGATTTTGCAATGTTAATTATTGTTTGTTTGCATGAACTCCTGGTTAATTATAGCCGGGAGTTTTTGCGCTGTTTGTCGCCTTCGATACATCCGCACAAATCAATCTTTTCATAAAAATCATTGATCTTTTTGTCGGGACACTCAGTCTGACAAAAGAAACCTCTCTTTTGTCAGACTGAGTATTTTCGCTTAAAATGATTCTTTAAAAGCTATTATTAAATAGCGAAAATGTATCGAAGGCGGCAAAGCTTGATGTCGACTGACACTCACTAATAAGAAAATTTTCCTATTTTTAATACCATGTTCGAGACCCCGAAATACATTCATCTCAAAACCTTATCACTGAAGATTGCCGTTCACGATACCGGTGATGCGCATTCGGAAACGCAGGCAGTAAAACCTGTTTTGTTTTTCGTGCATGGCCTCGGGCTGAATTCATTATTGTGGAAATACGCAGTGCAGCATCTCATGTCGGATTTCCGTTGCATTGCCATTGATCTTCCCGGCCATGGCAATTCGTGGGATCAGCGCGGAAATTTTTCGATGAGTTTTTACGCGCAGGTTTTGAGGAGCACGATCGAAGAGATGCGGTTGAATGACATTACGCTGGTCGGGCATTCCATGGGCGGACAAATTTCTGCGATCACCGCTTTGCAGATGCAGGCTGTGGTGAACAGGCTTGTGCTGGTTTCATCGGCCGGAGTTGAAACTTTCACAGATGATGAAGCAAATAAAATTATCCAGGGCGCTGAATTTTTATACAAAACGCCTGCCGACATCAGCGCAATTCTGGGAATGTACACGCCGCACTTCAGCATGCACGCCGACCGTGTGCGTGAGCTGGCTGATGATCATATTCTGCAAACCACGGAGCGTTTTTCGTTGTTTAGTGAAATGATCATTGCTTCTGTAAAGGGAATGTTGAAAGAACCTGTTTCCGCTTTTCTTCCGCATCTGCATCAGCCTCTGCTCGTGTTGTATGGAGAGAACGACCGTCTTATTCCGAATAAATGGTTGCACCCGGCGATGACGACAGAGCACATCATAGAAACCGCGAAGAAAAAAATGGTTCACGCGCAGGTAAAACTGCTGGAAAATTGCGGGCATTATCTGCCGTTTGAAGTGCCGGGCGTTTTTGAAGATGAGGTGCAGCAGTTTTGGTTAGGGTCGGAGAAATAGAACTTATTTTAATTTCCCGTAAATATTTGTAGCTAATAAATTTTCTTTTTTGAGCTTTAAAATGCCATTCGCTGAGCTACATTTATTTTATAGCTCGTGAATTCGTAGAATAAAGCTCAATATTACCAAAACTTGAGCTTTATTTAATATATTTGTGAGCTACAATTTAATGAAATGCCAATAGAGCTCAATTTAAAACATCATCAGATTCTGGAATTTGTAAAGGCAAATCCGGAATTATCCTCCAAAGAAATCCATGACGGACTTCAGATGGAGTTGTCGTATGCAACTGCAAAAAGGCTGTTGACAGATTTGATTGCTGAAAATCTGGTCGGCATTACAGGGCAGGGAAAGGCGACAAAATATCAATTGAGTGAAGCTTACGAATTACTTTATCCTGTTGAAGCCGAAGAATATTTCAAAAAAGAAATTGATGAGCGGAAGATCAAAACAGGATTCAATCATACGTTAATTAACGGGCTGCTGACGAATGTTGCTCTTTTTACCCATGAAGAGGTGGATCACCTGGAAGAGCTTCAAAAAAATTACACCGCAAATATTTCGAAGCTCAGCGAATCAGAATATAAAAAGGAGTTCGAGCGCTTAGCAATTGATCTGAGCTGGAAATCATCGCAGATAGAAGGCAATACGTATTCGCTTTTAGAAACGGAACGATTGCTCAAGGATAAAGAAACGGCTGCAGGAAAAACAAAAGACGAAGCCGTAATGCTTTTAAATCATAAGGAAGCATTGGATTTTATCATTGCAAATCCTTCGTACGTTATTCCGCTGAGCGTTGCACGGATCGAAGACATTCACCAGGTATTAATGAAAGAATTGGATGTCGACAAAAATATCAGAAAACGCGCAGTCGGTATTTCCGGAACGAATTATAAACCGCTTGACAACGAGCACCAGATAAGAGAAGCGCTGGAAGACATGTGCACGCTGGTGAACAAAAAGGAAAATGTATTTGAAAAGTCATTGCTGCTGCTTGTGCTGCTCTCCTACATCCAGGCGTTTGCCGATGGAAATAAAAGAACAGCAAGGATCATAAGCAATGCCATGCTCATCCACAACAATTTCTGCCCGATCTCCTTCCGCACGATCGACTCACTGGAATACAAAAAAGCGATGCTGATCTTTTACGAGCAGAATAATATCGGAGCTTTTAAGCGGATTTTCATTGGGCAATTTGAATTTGCGGTGAAGACTTATTTTTAGCTTGTCGGCTGAAGATTAAATACCGATATTTGTCCCGCTACTGAACATTATCAATGCGGATGTGTTGTAACTGGTAGCCAAGCCAGACTTAGGATCAAAAGCACACCAATTTCTGCATTTGAAAACCAATGAGTTAAGTTTTTCGGCAACTCGTTTTCCTCCATTTTTCTACCATTTGACTTGCAAATTACTTGCAAATATTTTGCCTGTGGAAGCTTCTAACAACAGCTTTTATGGCACAACTAAAACTTATCCTTGACAAAAGGAGAGTGAAGCAGGATAAAACCTATCCCCTTATTTTCAGAATATTTCAGAATGGTGATAGCCGGATTATTCCAACAGGTTTTTCTTTGAAAGAGGAAGAATGGAATTCCAAAACAAATTTGGTTAGCAAAAATCATCCAAACTGCAATGCGATTAATGCAAGAGTAAAAGAATTTCACACAATTTACTTTTCAAAAATCATTGAGTTTGAAAAAGAAAATCCTGCAAGCAGCAACATTCAACATCTCAAAGAATTTATTACAGCCAAGGAAGAAGAAACAATTGAAGTAACCATTTTTGATTTTTGGGAAAAGGAAATAAAATTTCTCCATAAGGCGAATAGGAATGGTGGAGCATCTGTTTATAATGAATCCCTGAGAGCCCTGCACAGGGTTAAAAATCTGAAAGTTCCCTTTGCTAAAGTTGATTATTCATTTTTAAAGGAACTTGAAGGAGGACTGATAAGTAACGGGAATAAAATAAACACCGTTGGAATTCACTTTAGAACATTCAGAGCGATTTATAACAAAGCCATTAATGCCAAGTTAATCAGCTATGAGCACTACCCTTTCAGGTCTTATAGGATAAGAAGAGAATCAGTTACTCCCAAAGTTTTGACCATTGAAGAACTGAGAGCATATTTCAATCTTAAACTTTCTAAGGAAGATACTTATAGATATGAGAGTTGGCTGTTAGGAAAACTAATGTTCATGCTGATCGGAATAAATTTCAAGGACATGATTTTGATAAAAGAATCTCAACTAAGTAATGGAAGATTATTTTACAACAGATCAAAAACAGGAAGACCATACAGCATAAAACTTGTTCATCATGCAACTGAAATTCTGGATTATTTTAAAGGAAGGGATTCATTCTCAATAATTGGAAGAGTGAAGGAATCAGATTTAGTTGAGAGAGAGAAAATACCTGTGTTAATGCAAAGCAAAAATGGAGCATTTAATGCCCACTTGAGACAGATTGGAAAAATGCTTGGCTACAAAGAAAATCTCAGAGGATATTTTTTCCGATATACTTGGGCTAATCTTGCTAAGCAATTGGGATATAGCAAAGACCTTATTGCTGAGGCTTTGGGGCATGAGTATGGCAATAAGGTTACAGGCATCTACTTGGAGGCTTATGATCTGGAATTGATTGATAAGATGAATGAGAGGGTTTGTAATGACGTGATGAATTGAAAAAGCAGGTAGGATTAATCCTGCCTGTTTTATTTTCGCAAAAAAGAGAAAAGTGACGTATATGACAAATTTTCGACATTTCCAAATGCCTATAAAATTTAAATAGCCTTAATATCAAGGCATTAAACGCTTTGGCCAAAAATAACTGCCAAAAAATTAGGATTTTAACTATACTTGTCCTATGTTTGTAGATTGATAGTGTAGTTGATTTGGCGACGAAGTTTAAAAGAGTATCTAAAGCTCTTTACAGGCATAACTTTTACAACAAAATTTTCTCATTAAGATTTTCCAAATTAATTGGAAGACGCAATAATATTTTGACCACCACTAATTTTCGGCAGTTTCAAGGTGGTATTTAGGAACTGCATATATATTTTTAATTTTTTTAGATGTCACTAAACTTAAATGACAATGAAAACAATGGTTCATTTTTAGATGGACAAGATTCAGAGGTAAATATGAATAATCTTAATGAAAAGGAAATTGAAAGATTTTCCTTAGAAGAGATTGAAGAAGTCAGTGAAAAAAACGTAGCTGAGGAAACCACTCATAAAAAGGTGGAAAGAAAAGAGAGAAAAAGAAATGAAAAGCCAAAGAAGTTTTGGCAAAAAGCACAAGGCGGAGGTATTACCTTCGAGCAAAAAGAAGTAATAGATTATCTGGAAAACGAGGGGTTTTACAAATATTACCTGGACAGAGAAAACTTTATAATTGTAAAGAGGAAATATGGCATTTTCAAAAAAGTAGATGTGGTATATGTTAAAGACTTCATCATTGATAAGTTAAAAAATGAGCATAAAGAATTGCAGGTACTTACAAAATTCTATGAAGTAGCAGAGGCTCTTGTATCTCGCACAAAACTTGAATTGTTGCCAGTTCTAACTTGCAATCCCTTCCATGATACAAGAAATGAAAGTTATTTTTTCTTCCAAAACACTATAGTGATGGTGAGCAAGAATAAGGTTGAATATCTACCATATAATAATACGGAGCAAAATGGTTGTATTATGGAGAGTGCAATTATTTCTAAAAAGTTTTCAATTACTGAAAAGGAAAGCTTCTTCGAACAATTTTTGTTTAGGGCAATGAACAAGGATGAGAAGCGCAAAAAATCAGTTATGAGTGCCTTAGGTTATCTCATAAATCGTAGCTATGATCCAACTAATACTAAAATTGTCATTTTTACAGATGAACAAATGTATAGTGATGGAGAAGCTAACGGAGGGACCGGAAAAGGCATTTGTGCCAAGGCTTTGAGCCATGTGAGAAAGGTGGCTGAAGAAGATGGCAAAAATTTTAAAGTGGGTAAAAACTTTGCTTTTCAACAAGTAGATTTCGACACTGAAGCATTATTTATTGATGATGTAAATAAAAATTTCAACTTGGAAGATTTTTATTCTATAGTTACAACAGGTCTTACTGTGGAGAAAAAATACAAAGCTGCATTTAGAATACCACCAGAGCAATGTCCAAAAATTTTAATAACTACAAATTATGTTGTTGTTGGTCAGGAAGGATATACAGATAAACGCAGAAGATTTGAGATTGAGTTTTCATCTTATTATGGAGAAAATTGTAAACCATGTGA
>JALYQL010000387.1 GCA_030855855.1 Bacteroidota bacterium
GTACAGTACAAAGATGACAAACAACTTTCAACTGCCTGTGGTAATCTCGAAAAGGTTTTGAAACGAATTTTCCAAGACGAAAACAAGAGAGAAGAAATTATTGAATGGCTCCAACTCTTGGTTCCTGGTTTTGAAAATCTCGAAATAAAATCAGAAGAATTAAGTGGGACTGATAATTTATTAATTTATGAAAAAGGTAGTGACAAGCCCTTTCCAAAAAATCTAATTTCCGATGGAACTTATAATATTATTGCTTTATTAACCGCCGTCTATCAAAGTGATCAACCACAATTCCTGTGTATTGAAGAGCCGGAAAATGGTCTAAATCCGAAAGTGGTTCGTGAGTTAGTCAGTTTCTTTCGTGAACAATGCAGGAAAAAAGGCCACTATATCTGGTTGAATACGCATTCTCAAACGTTGATCAGGGAACTTACAACCGAAGAAATTATTCTTGTTGACAAAATTGACGGAGAAACCAGGATCAAACAAATTCAGGGTGAAAACCTGTATGGCCTGCCAATGGATGAAGCGCTGCTAACGAATGCGATTGGAGGAGGAATTCCGTGGTAAAAATCGGATTTATTGTGGAGAGGGTTTCTGAAAAAAAAGTGCTCGACTCTACCGCGTTTCGTGACTTTCTCAAAAAGGAGAAGATTGAATTTGTTGGTGATATAATTGATGCAAAAGGTGGTGGCAAACTTTTGCCGCATAACAGAGAAAGACACGTTTTGCGATTAAAAGGAAAAGGCGCAACGCACATTATTATTCTTTCAGATAAAGAAAACGATCCGTGTTTTACTTCAGTAAAACAGCGAATTGCACCTCAAGCTTCTGAGACCGTCCTGGTCAGTGCAAAAGCACTTGAAGCATGGTTTCTGGCAGATTCAGAAACACTCACAAAAATATTTCGTAAACCATTTAATTACATCACTCCTGAAAACACAACGGGAAAGCCTTTTGACGTAATTAAAGATGAGTTTTCCAAACGTGAAAAAGATTTTGACACTAAAGCTATTCTTGCAGACCGAATGATCAGGAACGGTTTTACTATTGAAAACGCCGCCGCTCATAAAAACTGCCCAAGCGCAAAATACTTTCTGGAAAAACTAAAGCTAATTGCTTCTGGTAAAAATTAATTTTTCCACTTGGCAATATGCGGATCGCGAATTCATCTCTTTCTTACCTTCGCACTGATAAAATCGCCACATGAAAAAACTCATCGAATGTGTTCCCAACTTCTCCGAAGGAAATGACATGAACATCATCAAACAGATCACCGATCGTATCGAATCTGTAGAAGGTGTCCGTTTGCTGAATGTTGATCCGGGCAAAGCGACGAACCGTACCGTTGTGACTTTTGTCGGCGAGCCTGATGCTGTTGTGGAAGCTGCGGTTCGCGCAATCAAAATTGCAGGTGAACTGATCGACATGAGCAGGCACAAAGGCGAACATCCACGCATGGGCGCTACCGATGTTTGTCCGCTGATTCCTGTTTCCGGAATTACCATGGAAGAAACAACGGAATACGCGAAAAAATTAGGCGCACGTGTTGGCAAAGAATTAAACATTCCTGTTTACCTCTACGAATACGCGCAACCGAAAAAAGAACGCAACAATCTTTCCGTGATCCGCGCGGGCGAATACGAAGGCTTTTTCAAAAAAATAAAATTGCCGGAATGGGCGCCTGATTTTGGGCCGGATGAATATGATGCAAAACGTGGCGCAACTGTTATCGGCGCACGTGAATTTTTAGTTGCATACAATATCAATCTAAACACCACTTCCACCCGCCGCGCAAATTCCATCGCGTTCGATGTGCGTGAAGCCGGACGCGTAAAACGTGAAGGCGATCCGTTGACAGGAAAAATTGTCAATGATCCCGACGGAAAACCAATTAATATTCCCGGCACATTAAAATCTGTAAAAGCGATCGGCTGGTTCATTGAGGAATATGGCATCGCACAGATCTCGATGAACCTTACAAATACAAAAATCACTCCTGTGCATATTGCATTCGATGAAGTCTGCAAACGTGCGGAAGAGCGCGGGCTTCGTGTAACTGGCTCAGAGCTTGTCGGATTAATTCCTTTGAATTCTTTGCTTGATGCCGGAAAATATTTTCTCGGAAAACAGCAGCGTTCCACCGGCATTCCTGAAAAAGAGCTGATCAGGATTGCGGTGAAATCGCTTGGGCTGGATGAGCTCGGGCCCTTCAAGCCGGAAGAGCGCGTGATCGAATATTTGCTGAACGATGTTTCATCTTCAAAGCTTATTTCGATGTCGCTGACTGCTTTTGCGGATGAAACCTCCAGTGAAAGTCCTGCTCCCGGCGGCGGATCTATTTCCGCTTACATGGGTTCGCTCGGGGCTGCGCTGGCTACGATGGTGGCCAATTTATCTTCGCACAAACGCGGTTGGGACGATCGCTGGAAAGAATTTTCTGACTGGGCGGAAAAAGGTCAGAAGCATAAAGATACTTTGCTGAAGCTGGTGGATGAAGACACAAATGCTTTCAACCGTATCATGAATGCTTTCGGCCTGCCAAAATCTACAGAAGAAGAAAAAGCCGCACGAACCGCCGCCATCCAGGAAGCGACAAAATATGCGACCGAAATTCCTTTCGCTGTCATGGAAGCTTCACTGGCTTCTATGGAGGTGATCAAAGCGATGGCAGAGCATGGCAATCCGAATTCTGTTTCTGATGCGGGAGTTGGCGCGCTGGCTGCGCGTTCCGCCGTCATGGGCGCTTACCTGAACGTAAAGATCAACGCGGCCGGTTTGACAGATAAAACTTTTGCTAATGATATTATTGCCAAAGGAAAAGACATCCAGGAAAAGACACAAAAGCTGGAAGCTGAAATACTGGCGGTGGTAAATGAGAAAATAGGGAAATAAGAAATTGGGTAATTAGGGCAATTGGGGTAACTGGGGAGTTTTGAGGAATCTTGATTTTAAAACTCAAAACACTTCGCCCGAATTACCCCAGTTACCCCAATTACCCTAATTACCCATCCCTGAACTAATTTCCACCATATTACGTTTAAGAAGAAAGTACCCGACTAACAAGTAGAATTTTATGGGCAGTTTCAGAGCCTGGATTGACCGCAACCCTCCTGTCAGGAGATTTATTTATTTTTTTCCTGTCCAGCTGCTGCTTGTACAGGTGAAAAAAAACCCTGTGCTTATCATTTTCTGGCTGCTGATGTTCGGTTTTGTCAGCGGAAAAATTGCAGCCCGTTACGGTGTTCCATTGCTTTTTATGGATCCGGAATATTTAGGGGAAGTAAATTTCTTTTCTTATTTCCTCGTCGGATTTGCCTGCGGCGGATTTGTAATGGCCTACCAGATTTCCTGCTACAATCACAATGCTTTCCGGTTTCCTTTTCTTGCCACGCTCAGCCGGCCATTTCTGCGCTTCTGCATTAATAATTTTATAATTCCGTGTACCTTTCTTATCTATTACCTGGTTCACATCATCATTTTTCTTCAGACAGAGCCCGTCACCAAGCTGCAGATCCTGGAAGATGTTACGGGATTCGCTTTAGGTAATGTCGTCTTTATTTTTTCTTCGCTGTTTTATTTTTTCCGGGCGAATAAAGATATGCAATCGCTTTATGGAATTATTAAAGATCCTTCCAAAACAAAACCAAAACGCGTCATTCTCAACCGCGATCCGAAAAACAAAACACTGAGATGGAAAACCATCACGCCCGGAAAAGAGAACCGTGACTGGCATGTCGAAAGCTACATTTCAAGTCTTACCACTATCAGGCGCGCACGACCATTCGAGCATTATGAAAAAGAAATGCTCAACCGTGTTTTTGTGCAAAATCATGGCAAATCGGTTTTGTTTGAAGTGATCGTTATTATCACGCTTCTCATTTTTGGCTTTTTCAGGCAGGTTCCGGCCTTAATGATCCCGGCTGGTGCGAGCGTATTTCTTCTTTTTACTTTATACCTGATGCTCACAGGCGTGATCTCAACATGGTTCCGTGGCTGGGCAAATGCGGTGCTCGTTATTCTTTTACTTGTAATCAATGTCGTAGCCAAATATGATTTCTTCGGAAGTCATACACGCGCATTAGGAATGAATTACGCGGTAAAACCTGCGATTTACAGCAATGACGAATTCAATCGTTTTATCGCGTCTGGTGATTGGAGAAAAGAGGATTCGCTGAATACTATCGCTATTCTTGAAAAATGGAAAACGAAAAATTCCAGCACCATCGGTTCTAAGCCGAAGATGATTGTAATGAGCTGCAGCGGCGGCGGACTCCGTTCAACGTTCTGGACATTTTACACGATGCAATATCTTGACAGCCTCAGCGCCGGCAAAATGCTCCCGAGAACCGCCCTTATCTGCGGATCATCGGGTGGAATGCTGGGCGCGGCTTATATGCGTGAGATCTGGCTGCGCGAACAGACAAGCATCGGTTTCCGTCATGATGATCCTGCTTTGCGCGAAAAAATCTCGACAGACGTGCTTAACCCGATCGCGTTTTCTCTTGCGGTGAACGACTGGTTTCTCCCGCTCCGCCATGCGAACTATGAAGGAAATACATATAGCCGCAACCGAGCGTATGCCTTTGAAGAAACAATTCTGCAAAACACGGATAATGTCCTGGAAAAAAAACTGGGCGATTATCGTGAGCCGGAAAGAGAAGCCAAAATTCCTATGATGGTCTTTGCTCCGACGATCGCCAATGACGGACGTAAAATGGTGATCAGCGCGCAGGGCGTTTCTTATCTCACACAGCCTGCAGCAACATCGAATGTCACCAATAATTATCTTGCTGACGGAATAGAATTTTCACGGTTCTTCCACGATCAGGGTGCCGATAATGTGCGTTTTGCAAGCGTGCTGCGGATGAACGCTACTTTCCCTTATATCACGCCGCTGACTGATCTTCCCAGCGAACCGGTGATCCAGGTTTTTGACGCAGGAATGCGGGATAATTTCGGAATGGACAACATCATGCGTTTCATGTACACATTCCGTGAGTGGATTGCGGCGAATACTTCAGGAATTATCCTTCTCCAGACACGCGACAAAAGCAAAATTCATCCGATCGAAAAAACACCTGACGGAACAATCATGAATGCGCTGGCGCGGCCGCTTAAAAGCTTTTACGGAAATTTATTTACCGTGCAGGATTATCAACATGACTACGAGATCGAGCAATCTTCGCATTGGTTTGCCGGAAAAATAGACGTGATCGATTTCGAGCTGATGAATGATGAGCCGGATATTATTTCACTCAGCTGGCATCTTACGCGCCGTGAAAAAAACAGGGTAATGGGCTCGATGAATTCTCCGAAAAATAAGCTCGCGCTGCAAAAATTCCTTGACCTGTTAAAGGAAGAAGTCGGCTCCTCAACGTTCCAGGTATCCACACCGGATTTTATACCTAATTAATTTCCAGCACAAACTTTGTTCCCAGTGTGGAATCCCGCTTTGAAGGGAGCAGAAAATTCATCGTAAGAAATTGCACCCTGAAATGATCGAATTCTATTTTCGATAAGATCACAAAACCGTGCGATTTCAACTCTTCCCTTCCTTCTTTATCGGTGATAACGTACAACTTTCCGAATTGTTTTATTTTTTCCCGCATCACGAGGCTGTCACTGATAAAAACCGAATGCACATGCGTGCCATAATAAAAATCCAGTGCGTGATCTGATTGATTGAGATATATCAATCCGCCTTCCGGGATATTTTTTGTCCGCATTACTTTCCCGATCTCATTTCCGGATTGATAGTGCAGCAGTGACGGATAAAAATGCGTATTCCCGATAAAATAAAACGCGATCAATGCCAATAGCATCGGGAAGAGCAGCTTCTCAAAAGGGTTATGCAACCGGAACGCAAGCACAATTCCACAAAACAGCAAACAGCCGACCGCCACAAACGTCAGAATTGGCGCACCCGGAAAAACAACAAAAAGAAAGAAAACACAAACGGACGCCAGTGCGATAAAAAATATCCAGTGCAGCACATAAAAAGTACGGAAGAGTTTTTTTCGCTCCGCGTTTAAAACATCATGCATTAAAAACCGCGCGGAAAGCACCGAAGCTAAAGGAAGCAATACATAAACATAGTGCGGCAATTTATATCGTGATGCGGAAAGGGCGATAAACACAAGCACAAATCCACCGGTGGAAACCACTTCCGGAAGAAATCCCGGTTTGAATTTCGTTTTCACAAGCACGATAAAATTTTTCAACAATCCTCCGACAAGAAAAAGGCTCCACGGAAAAAACACCCAGAGAAAGGTGTGTGTAAAAAAGAAAGGTCCGGCACCATTGTCAAATTTTGAACCCCAATCACTTTCGCCCGTGATGCGGCCAAAACTTTGAGTCCAGAAATAAAAACGTAATCCGGAAACACCGTTGTGTCCGTCAATGTTTTTTTCAGGATGAAGATCAAATTGAGTGTACAGCCCGTAACACATCGGGAAAAGCAACAAAGCAATGATCAGCAGGCCAATGATCCATTCCACCCTGACAAAATTTTTCCATTGCCGCTTGTAAAAAAAATCAGCGCTTAATGCGGCAGCCGTAAGAATAAAACCCAGCGGACCTTTCGCCAGCATCGCGATACCCACGCCCAAAAATCCAAGCACAAAGCTGAGACGGCTTTTTGTTTTCAGGTAATGCAGGATTTTCCATGTGGCGAAAATGGTGGAGCCGAGAAGAATGGTATCTGTACGGATGTCGTTGGTCATGACAAACATTCCGAGTGAAAATGTGAGCATGAGCCCGGCAACCATCCCGGTTTTTCGGCCGTAAAATAATTCGCCAAGCTTAATAGTTGAAAAAATACCAAGCACTGCGAATAAAAAAGACGGAAGCTTGTATGCAAAATTATTGACGCCGAAAATCTTAAAGCTGGTTGCCGAAAGCCAGAATAGCAAGGGTGGCTTATCGAGGTAATCTCCGTTGAGATGATAAACCTCCAGCCAGTTTTTGCTTGCGAGCATTTCCCGGGAGATGGACGCATATTGCGCCGCGTCAATGTTCATCACATCTACCAGTAGCCCGGGTAAAAAAACCAGCAGGCATGCGATAATGAACCAGGAAACCTGTCGGATATTTATTTCGGCGTTCAATTGATTATTCGGAATTTAAAAAGCGGATAATTTCAATAAAGCTTCTTCAAATCTTGAAACAGGCAGAAAATTTTTCTCCAGCTCCGGCGCAAACGGAACAGGTGTATCAAGACTTGCCACACGTACAACCGGCGCATCAAGATATTCAAAACATTCTTCAGATATCAGCGCGGAAATTTCTCCACCTATTCCACCAGTAAATGTGTCTTCATGCAGCACGATCACTTTTCCCGTTTTTTTCACCGAAGCAAAGATTGCTTCCTTATCGAGCGGCATTAATGTGCGCAGGTCAATTACATCAGCGGAAATTTCCGGATGCTTTTGAAGGATTTCCATTGCCCAATGCACGCCATAACCGTAAGTGATGATGGAAACTGAATTTCCTTCGCGCATTGTTTTTGCTTTCCCGATTTCAATTGTATAATAATCATCAGGAACTTCTCCGCTAATGCTTCTGTAAAGCGCCTTATGCTCGAAAAACAAAACAGGATTCGGATCTTCGAAAGCAGCAAGCAATAATCCTTTCGCATCGGCAGGTGATGACGGATAAACAATCTTCAATCCCGGAATGTGAAAAAACCATGCTTCGTTCGATTGCGAATGGAATGGCCCGGCAGCAACACCCGCGCCTGTCGGCATACGAATGACAACATCCGCGTTTTGTCCCCAGCGCCAATGGATCTTCGCAAGATTATTCACGATCTGGTTAAATCCTTCCGTGACAAAATCGGCGAATTGCATTTCCATCATCGCTTTCATTCCATTAATCGAAAGTCCGAGTGCCGCGCCGACAATGGCAGATTCGCACAATGGCGTATTTCGCACACGTCCTTTTCCGAACTCCGCTACAAATCCGTCTGTGATCTTAAACACACCGCCATATTCCGCAATATCTTGTCCCATTAACACAAGGTTCGGATGTTTGATCATCGCTTCATGCAGGCCATCGCGTATAGCGTCAATCAAACGTTTTTCAGATTTCGCTGCTGATGGTTTTGTTAATGAAGGCGTATAAGGCGCAAACAGATCGTTTATTTCTTTTTTGGTATCCGCAACAGGGCGTGGCTCTGCAAATGCGGCTTCAAGACTTTCTTCAATTTCTTTCTTGATAGCTGCGCGCGATTCCTCCACGTCTTTCTGGCTGATGACTTTCGTTTCCAAAAGCCATTTCTCAAAATTCATTACCGGATCTTTCACCGACCACGCATCCTGTAATCCTGCGGGATAATATTTTGTTCCTGATGCTTCTTCATGTCCACGCATTCGGAACGTCACGCATTCCAACAAAACCGGTCGTGGATTTTTACGGATATCTTCCGCAATCTTTTTCACAGCGGAATGTACTTCAAGAATATTATTTCCTTCCACCTGCACCGCTTCAATTCCGTAGCCGATTGCTTTGTCGATAAATTGTTTGCAGCGGAATTGTTCTGAAGAAGGCGTGGATAATCCCCATTGGTTATTTTCAATCGCGAAAATGACGGGAAGATCCCAGACTGCAGCCACATTTATGGCTTCATGGAAATCGCCTTCACTGGCGCCGCCATCGCCGGAAAAAACCAGTGTCGCGAGGTTTTCATTTTTTAATTTATGTGCAAGCGCGATACCATCAGCAATGCCCAGCTGCGGACCAAGATGCGAGATCATTCCGACGATCTTGTAGTCCATCGTTCCAAAGTGAAAAGAGCGGTCACGTCCTTTGGTGAACCCGGCTTCTTTTCCCTGGAACTGTGAGAATAATTTGCTGAGCGGAATTTCGCGTGATGTAAAAACGCCGAGATTGCGATGCATAGGAAGAATGAATTCTTCTTTATCCATGGCAAGCGCCGAACCTACAGAAATGCCTTCTTGTCCGTAACCGGAAAACCATTTCGAAATTTTCCCCTGTCGCAGCAGTACAAGCATCTTTTCTTCGATCATTCTCGGCTTGAGAATTGCGAGATAAAGTCTGCGAAGCTCTTCGTCTGAATAATTTTGTTTTTCGAAACGAAGAGGCGTATCAATTGTGATCATAATTTTCCCGGGAGATTAGGCGGCTAAATTACGTACTTTTAGAAGGGTAATTAATATGGAAAAAATAGTTCTGGCGCTGGTGTTTGGAGGAGCATTGACTTATCTCGGGTGGAGAATCCGGAAATCAGTGCTTCGTTCGCGTAAGGATAATTGCGGTCCTGGCTGCAATTGCGAATGAACGGACGGTTAAAAGCAAAATAAAAGGCATAAAAAAAGGGAACGCAATCCGTTCCCTTAATTCTTTTCATCAAATGACTATTTAGGCATTTTGATCAACTTTTTGTCGATTGAATCCTGGTGCAAAGAGTCAGCAGTGCGCTTCATTTGCGCAGCCATTGCTTCTTCCATAGCAGCTTTGTTGATTGAATCATTCATTCTGATTGAATCTGCTGTCTTTTTTTCAGCGATCATCGAATCAGCCATGCGGGTTGAATCCTGCAGTCTTTGAGCCTCTTTATCGGCTCCACCACAAGAAACAAGAGCTGACATACCGGCTACGGCAGCAATTGCGAGAAACTTTTTCATTTTGGTTGTTGGTTGGTTGTTTTGGTTAAAACTGGCGCAAAGATATATTAAGATTTAATTGAGCAGCAAACTTTTACGTTTTTTTTTAACAGGGAATGAACAAATACAAAAAAAGGGAGCCAAGCTCCCTTTTAATCCTGCAATTGCCGGTACTATGAATTAGCGCTTTCCACCAACGTTAGGCTCCCCTTTAGGAACTGTAGGTGTTTTTGGCTTGCTTCCGCCTTTGCCTTTGTTAGCAGCTGCAGCAGAATCAGCATCATGGATAGAATCAGCTGTCATTTTAGCTTTCATCTCAACGCGTGCTGCTGAATCAGCCATACGCATAGAATCAGAAACCCATTTTGTGTGGACTGCTGTGAGTGAATCAGCTAAGTTCGCAGAATCTTCTTTACGCTTTTTTTCTGCTTCACCGTTGCCGCAAGAAGCAGCGAACATCGTCAATGCAGCAAGAGCTGCGAAC
>JALYQL010000389.1 GCA_030855855.1 Bacteroidota bacterium
CATATAACGACAGTGGAAATCAGTTTGTACGTTTTACAGATTATACCATTGATGGCGCTGCAATAAATATTTACTTCTATTACGCCATTGAATTTTCAAATACGAATACTTTTAGTGGCCGCAGCCCGATACTTGGTGCAGTCCGTCTTGTAAATACGTTGGCACCCGATGCTCCTCAAATCCGTAAGGTAACTTCACAACTATCGAACGCATTCCAACAACTCGAAACGGCAGTTCTGTTCGAAATTAATTCTTACCTCCCTGTAGATGGAATTGCTGAGTATCGCATTTATCGTGCAATAAATTTACATGACGCATCTAATGTGCGTTCAATGACTTTGGCAGCAACGATTAATTCGGGGGATCCCATGATAGATGATTTCTCAGATGTAACCTATCCATTGTATGGAGAAGTCCTTTATTACCGTATTGTTGCAGTAAGAATTACGATGGATGAGAATGGCAGTATATTACGCGTTCCTTCACAGCCTTCGAATATTGCGGTGACTAACGTGGTTGATGTAATTAATCCCGAAGCACCGAAACTTCGTTCTGTGAATGGCACAACTACAAGTACAGAACTACAGGATGTTATTCTAAAATGGTTGCCGACGGCTTATAACGCAACCTATAAATTACAAAAGTTAAATGCAAGTGGAAATTGGGTGGAAATATTCAGTATACGTTCAAATGGCGATATGCAATATCCTCCGCTGGATCAAAATAACCAACCAGATTTTACCAATTATCCGGTAACAGAATTACTGAACAGAGAAGATTCGAATGGAAATAAAATTTATCACCGATTCCGCGTTCAGGTTATTAATTCATCAGGCTTATTAAATCTTTCAGAAAGTGAATTAACATTAGCGAGGGGCTGTTCCGATTTTGAACAACTTGAGACAATTATTAATTATGCCGATAGTAATTATTCTGTTGATCTGTCCACGGATCTTGAAATTGATCAGGGAGTTGCATATCCACTAAGCATGGTTTTTTCCAATTTGCTCACGGAACTTCCTGCAGGTCACAATATGTTTGTGCAAATGGACATTACGGTTACTGATGGTCTTGGAGGTTCCTCAACTAAAACAATTTCTCTTTCAACACCAGCAGTGACATTTTCACATGGGAACGGTGGACTCTCATTGAACAGCAGTAATCCTAACCTAACATATATGGTGACAGTTTCACCCATAACAGATTATTGTGCGAATGGGGCTGGTAAAAGATATACACTGAAGTATACATTTGGTTTGTGATGATCTATTATAATTTATTTGTGTTTCAGCGAGAGATTTGACACGGATTTGATAGCAGTAATTCGTAACTTTAATGAATGAAGAAATGGTTGCTATGGCTTTTCGTAGTTCTCATAAATCTCCCTGGGGTTTCACAGCCGCTATCAGGAATTTATACAATTGGCGGCGTGTCACCAAGTTTTCCTAGTTTCACGACTGCAGTAAGTTCCCTTGTAAGCAATGGAATTTCCGGCGCTGTTACTTTTAACGTCAGAAATGGCACATACACTGAGTCTGTAATTCTACCGCCAATTATTGGTTCATCTGCAACTAATGTAATTACCTTTCAATCCGAGTTGGGAGATAGTTCACTGGTAACGCTTACATATAATGGATCAGCCAATACCTTTCACTGTGACACTGCGCGCTACATCACATTCCGGAAGATGAGTTTCAGGAATACAAACAATGGCAATCGAGTTGCCATAGCCATAAATAGAGGCAGTAACATTAAAGTATTGAATTGTGTTTTACAAGGACTTAATGGCAATACAGGAAGCGGTCTGATAAGTTCGTCAGATTCGTGCCTGGAAATCCGAAGCAATCGAATATTAAATTGTTTGAACGGAATTTCCATTATTCAGGGTGCTTCCAACACAACAAACATCAGGATTGAGCACAATACAGTATCAGCGGGTTATGACGGGGTTTACCTTTATCACGTCGATAGCGTTTTCGTCAGTTATAACATTATTTCGGGTGGATTCAGAGGGTTGGCCGCAGATGGCACGGGAATAGGCGAATGCCATCACAACAGCTTTAGTTCAGGTGGTGGACAACCATTCCTTATCTTAGCATGTTATGATCCCGAAAACGGCTGGCTGCGTGTCGAAAACAATCTAATGATTACGATCAATTCGGGCACACCAACATTCAATGGCTGTTCCTTTACAAACACCAATCGCGTCGAGTTCATTAATAATACAGTTTACTTTAATTCGAACGTGAATTATCAAGCTGCGTTTTATCTGAACAATGTAGACTCCTGTAGGATTTACAACAATGTGATGATGAATAACGGGAATGGTTATGCATTAAATTATATTAACAATGTCTATTCCGAATTTTCAGACAACAATGTTCTTTTTACGAATGGCACTTTATTCGCACCGGGAACTAGTTCTTTGAGTCAGTGGCAAACGATAAATCAGATTGATTTTAATTCTATATCCGTTAATCCGCAATTTGTAAATATTCCGAATAACTTTCATCCAACAAATCCTCTCGTCGACGGTTTGGCGGTAACAGGTTACGGAATCATGGATGATTTAATTGGAGTTCCACGTCATCCACAATATCCTGATCCAGGTTGTTACGAATTTTCAATTGCGCCGGTTGCTAATCTGGGAGCTGATCAAATGTTGTGCGGCGATAGTCTTACACTGGCAGCAGGTAATAATGGCTCTTATTATTTATGGAGCACAGGCGAAACAACTCAAAGTATTACAGTAACATCATCTGCAACTTATTGGGTACGGATCAGCAATCTCGCTGGCATCGCATCTGATACCATTAGCGTTGTTCTTAATTCGTATCCTACTTTGGTTATCAGTGGAAACGATTCAATTTGTGCAGGAGATACAACACAGCTTATTGCATCATCAAATGCAACAACGTTTAGTTGGTTGCCAATAACAGGATTAGACAATCCTTCGGTTGCTGTTGTTGACGCTAATCCAACAAGTGCTGTAACCTACACGGTAACGGTAACGCATTCGAACGGATGCAGTACTTCGGCTTCAGTTGGAGTTACTGTCATTGCTTTACCCAATGCACAAGCAGGGACTGATCAATCGATTTGCATGGGTAACTCAGTGCAGATTGGCACAGGCCCCGCTTTCAATTGTAATTGGTCTCCATCAACAGGATTAAATTCATCAACCGATTGTCAGCCAATTGCGTCTCCGTCGACAAGCGAAACGTATGTTTTACGTATCACAGATGCATTCGGCTGCGTAGACACAGACACAGTTCAGATAACCGTAAATTCACTGCCTTCTGTTGCGGCTTGTTGTTCTCAAATTATTTGTCCAAACGACACGGTAATTTTAACTGCGACTTCTTCTGCGTCGAATATTTCGTGGAGTCCTTCCGCTGAACTCAGTTCTTCATCAGGTAATATGGTGAATGCATTTCCATCTTCAACGACGACACTGGTAATTACTGCTACTGATTCGAATGGATGTGCGTCAACTGATTTCATTGTGCTTACTGTTTATCCTGCTCCACCCATTCCTGTTATTTCACAAAGCGGAATTGATCTTATGTCGAGCCAGGCTTCGGGAATTCAATGGTACCTGAATGGCAATATCATTAACGGTGCAACTTCCCAATATTACACACCTGTTCAAAATGGGAATTATACAGTGATACATACTGATTCGAATGGTTGCAGTTCTACTTCTCCTATCTATTATTTTGGAACGGTAAACATTGACCAGAACAATGCTGAAGTTCCTACATGTTTTTATAATGCTGATCAGAACAAGTTTAATTTTACTGGTATAACACCGGGAACATATCAGCTTCAGATTTACAATCAACTTGGGCAGATAATTGTTACAGACCAAATTATTCTTAGTCAGAATTATTTCGATTATTCATTCGCTCAGTCTACTGGCGTTTATCTCATCAATTTAAATTCAACATCGAATTTAATCGTCATGAAAGCAATCATTCCAGCAGAATGAAGCTGAAAACAGGTTAATGGTGTTATCCCGTCTTCCTTTTCGCCAATTATATAATTGGTTAGACACAAAGGGAATTTTATAGTCGGTGAATTTTTACTGTTCTTTTTGGACAAACTCCAGTGGCAAAACTACAGCCTCCTGATTTAGAAATTACTGCACGAATTTTATCAGGTGTAAAGTAAAACAAAATGATTATTTTTGATACGACAGTTCTTTGTAACGCAGCAGTAAACGAGTTTTCACCAACAGAAGAATACATCAATCAACAAAGGCTAAAAAAGCCTCCTGCGCCGCAACTTTTGGTTTTTGGTTCTATTCCGTTACTCAAAATACTTCAACTCCCTCGCAAGCCCTTTACCCACAGCGGTTTGAACGATAAGCGTTTTAACTTATCTTTGTAAAATAAAATACTAAAGATGGACCTGGTAATTAAAAATATAACCTCTAAGGAGGATATTAAATTTTTAAGCGAATTGGCAAAGCGACTTGGCTTAAAGTCTGCTAAATTATCGCTGGAGGAAAAGGAAGATATTGCGCTTGGTTATGCTATTAAGGAAGGAATAAAATCCGGTTATGTTGCTGAGAAAGATGTTATGAAAATGCTCAAAAAAATCAAGGATAAATAAATTATATTCAATTTCAGTTCATAAAACACGGTGTGGGCTTAAAGCATTATTCCATTTAGTTCTGGTTCAAATCATATTTTCATGGAGGTGCTTTTTACAAAATCATTTTTGAAGGGTCTTGAGAATATTCAGGATAAAAAACTTGCGACAAAAATTGAATCAATCATTTCAGGAGTAAAGTCCTGCACTCAACTTTCAGAATTAGAGAATCTCAAAAAACTTACCGGATTTAAAAACTCTTATCGAATTAGAGTGGGCGATTATCGAATTGGTATTATTTACGAAATCAGAACAGTGACCTTTGTTGCTTTTGGTCATAGAAAGGATATTTATAAGTTTTTTCCTTGATCGCTTTTGCAAAGAACTCTGTTAAATTTCCCCAAACCAACCCTCCTTCCTTAGCAACGAAATCCCCCAATCCACGTCTATTCCACAGAATCACAAAAGTCTACCCTCCTGCTGCACGTGATTTCAAGGAAAAACCCTATTTTTGCACCCTCAATGACGGCTAAGCACATTATTCTTCTTCTCACGTTTCTCGGCACATTTATGCTCGGGTGTAACGATTTTAATAAAATTCAGAAAGAACCCGATCTGAATAAGAAATACGATGCTGCTTTAGCGTATTATGAGAAAGGCGATTACGTTAAGTCGCAGCTGCTTTTTGATGAGCTTTATTCCGTTCTGCGCAGCACCGATAAAGCCGAAAATGTGGCTTATTATCTTGCCTACAGCAATTACAAGCTCGGTGATTATATAATGGCAAGCTATCTTTTTCGCAACTACTTCAGAACTTATCCCATCAGCGCGCGTGCTTCGGAATGTTTGTACATGAGCGCTTATTGCCATTACATGGTTTCTCCACCATGGAGCCTTGACCAGGAAGATACTTATTCGGCTATCGAGGAATTTCAGTATTTCATCCAGATGTTCCCGACGGATACTGGCCGCATTCACGAGTGCAATAAGCTGGTCGATATCCTTCACCGCAAACTGGAGAAAAAAGCATTCATGAACGCGAAAATGTATTATGACATCGAAGATTACAAAGCGGCTATAAACGCGTTCGATCAATTGCTGCACGATTACCCGGATACCAAATACCGGGAGGAAGCAGTTTATTTTACCGTGGAGTCAAAGTATTACCTTGCACTGAACAGCATTGTTGCAAAACAAGAGGAACGCGTTCAGGATGCCATTGCTTCAGCAGATAACTTCCTGCTGACTTATAAAATATCCGAACATACGCTGGCGGTGCAGGCGACAAAAACCAAAGCTATGAGATTGCAGGATAAAATACTGAGAGATAAGCAAATAAATAAGAGTAATTAAACAATCAATATACCAACAAAATGGCCGACTTCAAAAAATCAACAGCAGATTCTACCACTGTAACACGTGATCTTCGTAACCTCGATACTCCGACAGGAAATATCTACGAAAGTGTAGCGATCGTTTCTAAACGTGCTAACCAGATCAGCGCTGAGATCAAAGAAGAACTCACCGGAAAGCTGAATGAATTTGCAACCCATACAGATAACCTCGAAGAAGTTTTCGAAAATCGCGAGCAGATCGAAATCTCTAAATATTATGAGCGCCTTCCAAAACCGGTAAACGTTGCCCTTCAGGAATTCCTTGATGGTAAAGTGTATCACCGCAATCCTTCCAAAGAAGGTAAAGATCAAGCGTAAGCACGTCAAAAACTCACCTCTCTGCGTTGGCCTGCAAAATTTAAATCCTCTTTTACGAAACGTAAACTCCGGTTTAAATTTTTTGTCCGCCTTGATAACTGAGTTTTAGAAATGCTTCAGATAAAATAAAAATTCATGCAGGACATGGTGATACGCAACAGCGGATTTCCATGTCCTTGCTGTTTCTGGCAATTACAAATATGCTGAGCGGAAAACGCATTTTACTTGGAGTAACGGGCGGAATTGCAGCTTATAAATCTGCATTCCTGGTCCGTTTGCTCATACAAGCGGGTGCCGAAGTAAAAGTGATCATGACACCTTCTGCGCACCAGTTCATTACGCCGTTAACACTCGCTACTTTATCCAAAAATCCGGCGCTCACCGAATTTACCCGCGGCGAAAACGGGGAATGGAACAACCATGTAGATCTCGGGCTCTGGGCCGACCTGATGGTTATAGCGCCGGCCAGCGCGGCCACGCTTTCGAGGCTGGCAGAAGGTCGAAGTGATAATTTACTTACAGCCGTTTTTCTTTCGGCAAGATGCCCGGTAGCAGTAGCGCCTGCAATGGACCTCGATATGTACGCACACCAGGCCACACAGGCAAATCTTGAAAAACTGCAACTAAGAGGGACACGCGTAATTCCTCCCGGGAAAGGCGAGCTTGCCAGCGGATTATCCGGGGAAGGCCGCCTGGCAGAGCCGGAAGAGATTCTTGCCTTTATCGAGGCAACGTTTACGCATGCAAACCGTCTTTCTGGTAAGAAAATTCTTGTAACAGCGGGACCGACATACGAAGCAATTGATCCCGTTCGTTTCATTGGAAATCATTCATCCGGAAAAATGGGATTCGCATTGGCAGAAGCATTGGCAGAAAGAGGCGCAGAGGTAATACTTGTAGCCGGGCCTGTTTCTTTAAAAACACATCACCAGCAGATCGAACGCAGGAATGTGGTTTCGGCCAAAGAGATGTATGAAGTCTGCACAGCCATTTTTCCTTCCTGTGATGCGGCAATTCTTTCAGCAGCTGTTGCCGATTTCCGTCCTGCAACTCCTGCCGGAAGCAAAATTAAAAAAGAGGGCAACGGTGTTCCTGAAATCGTGCTTGAGCAGACTGAAGACATCCTTGCTTCACTGGGGAAAGTAAAAACAAAAAAACAGCTGCTTGCCGGCTTCGCGCTGGAGACTGATAATGAAATGGCGAATGCGAAAAGAAAGCTGGAAAAGAAGAACCTTGATTTTATTGTTTTGAATTCGTTGCGCGAAAATGGCGCGGGATTTGGAACGGATACTAACCGCATTTCGATATTAACCCGCGAAGGGAAAACAATTAACTTTGAACTAAAGAGTAAATCTGCTGTCGCCAATGATATCGCGGATCATCTTGTAACAGTTTCTCAACTATGAAACGATTTTTTTTAGCAACGGCTTTCCTGTTCTTCCTTATTGGTAAATCCGGCGCGCAGGAGCTTAATTGCCAGGTGCAGGTATTACATCCCCAGATCCAGGGACCAAATGAAAAAAGGATTTTTGAGAATCTTCAGAAAGGCATTTTTGAATTCATTAATAATACCAAGTGGACGAATGATGTTTTTTCAATTGAAGAACGCATCAATTGTACCATGGTTCTTACAATTACGGATAAAACCAACGATCAATACAAAGGCAACCTTTCTGTTATTTCTCAACGGCCGGTTTATAAATCCGGTTACCAGAACTGCAACCTGATCAATTACAATGATCCGGATATGCAATTCACCTACGTAGAATTCCAGCCGCTTGATTTTTCGATGGCAAACCACATCAGCAACCTTACCTCGGTGCTCGCTTATTATTCGTATGTGATTCTCGCTTTGGATTACGATTCTTATTCGCTTAACGGCGGAACTCCTTACTGGCAGAAAGCTCAAACCATTGTTTCCAACGCGCAGAACACAGCAGAAAAAGGATGGAAATCGGTAGAAAGCAACAAGAACCGCTATTGGATGGTGGACAATATGCTTCACCCGATATTCGCACCGCTTCGTGAATGCATGTATAAATATCACCGCCTTGGTTTGGATGTGATGTACAATGATGTAAATGGCGGACGTGCCGCGATCATGGCAGCGCTTTTATTGCTCGAAAAGATCCATGACCAGCGCCCGCTTTCATGGCCGATGCAGCTTTTCTTCAACGCAAAAAAGGACGAGATCATCAAGCTTTTCTCCGGCGGACCTGTGGAAGACAAAACAAAAATTGTACCTGTCCTGCAAAGGATTGATCCGGGCAATGGTATCGGATATCAGAAAATTACGCAAGCGCAGTGAAGGGATTTTTGATTGCTGATTTTAGATTGGATGTACCGGTTACGATTTAAAAAAACCGGCGTCGGCATCCTCATTGTAATTTAACAATAGGAATAAAACACCAGGATATTCTGGTCAAAATCTTTTTCCCTCACCGGAATTTCCTTCAAAATCCTACTTTGTACATCGTAAATTGTACATCGTAAATCATAATTCGTACATCGTTATTCGTACATCGTAACCCGTAATTCAAACATCCCCTTTTCCCTTTCACATCTTTTAACCCCCTTTCATCATCTTTCGCTTTTATGTACGTCGAAGTAGTACCATCTTTGGCTCAATGAATTGCGATTTCAAAAAAACGGTCAGTTGAAACCAACTTTTAAAATTGTAATTCGTAATTCGTAACTCCCCTCATGAAATTCAAAACGCTACTCTTTGTTTTTCTTTGTTGTGCTGCCCGCCTTTATGCCGGAACAGAGAAAGACACTGTCATCGTGCGTAAAATGATGGCCGCACAACGAATTTCAGCGCCACCAAAAATTGACGGCGTGCTCAATGACGAATGCTGGAAAAATGCGGAGATTGCTACAAACTTCCGCCAGAATAGTCCTACTGAAAAAGCGCCGGTAAGTTTTGAAACCGAAGTAAAGATTCTTTATGATAATACGGCGATTTATATAGGAGCAATGTGTTATGATAGTTCGCCTGACAGCATTTTGCGCCAGCTTGGTCTTCGCGATGAATATCCTAACGCCGATAATTTCCGGGTGGTTTTTGATACTTATAACACGCAGCAGGACGCGTTTAATTTTACAGTTACCGCCTCGAATGTTCAGAATGATTCGCGCGTATCTGATTATAACTTCAATGCCGTATGGAAAAGCAATGTGCAGATCCTTTCAAACGGGTGGAGCGTTGAAATAGAAATTCCCTGGTCGGCGCTTCGGTTTCCTTCGAGGGTGCAGCAGAACTGGGGATTACAGCTTACCCGAAGCATTCAACGCAAATTTGAATTTGATCAGTGGGCGCTCACTCCCAAAGGTTCGCCCAACCCGATGAAATACTGGGGCATTTTAACCGGGCTTGACAGCATCGAATCGCCGGTTCGCCTTTCACTTACGCCTTACATCTCTTCCATCGTGGAAAAAGATTCGCGGTTCGGTACTGCTACTCCTTCTGCAAGCATTGGTGGCGGATTAGGATTGAAATACGGTATCAATGAAAGCTTCACCCTAGATATGACACTGCTTCCTGATTTCAGCCAGGTAAGAAGCGATAACATTATAAAAAATCTCAGCCCATTCGAAATTCAATTCCAGGAGCAACGTCCGTTCTTCACCGAAGGAGTCGATCTTTTTAGCCGGGGTGACATTTTTTATTCCCGCAGGATCGGCAAAACGCCTTCTGAATTTTACAGCGCCCCAGACCTTGCAACCAGCTCTGAAAAAATTATTAAAAACCCGACACAATCGAGGCTTTTAAATGCGACAAAAGTTACCGGCAGAACCAACAACGGATTAGGCATCGGAATTCTTAACGCTTATGTCGGTAATACCTACGCAACAGCAACAGATACCATCACCGGCGAATCCCGCAAAATTCTGACAGAGCCTGCAACAAATTATAACATTTTTGTTTTTGACAAGCAGCTTGCCAACAGCTCGAATGTATATGTAACAAATACAAATGTGATTCGCACAGGTGGATACAGAAGCGCGAATGTTACTGCAACAGGATTTTCGCTCAACAATAAAAAAAACACCTGGAATTTCAGCGGTGATGGCGGCGTGAGCAATGTGCTGGAACCGACATTTATAAAAGGGCAATTTGAATCGAGCATTGGCTATTATTACAGGCTTAGTGTAAATAAGAACAGCGGAAAGCTGCAATAC
>JALYQL010000002.1 GCA_030855855.1 Bacteroidota bacterium
TAAAAGTCGTGACCGATATTGAAAAGTTTGTCGATTCGGCCGACCGAATCACGGATAAAATGAACGATGCTGATAAGAATTGGTTTTTCAGCTCGCTGATGAAATTTGTAGTCAAATAGTTTTTTACAATTAAAAAAACTGCGTTATGAAAATCAAAGACCACATTACAAAGAGATCTGCTGAATACGCAAACCTCGATCTTTTCCGGGCTTTTGCCGAAGACAGAATTCCGCTTGAAAAATTTCCTGATTTTTTTAGCGAACAATACATGACCGCGCGCTGGTTCCAGGATCTCATCTGGGCCACTACAGAAATTCACGAAGGACCTTACGCAGCATTTGCAAAAAAACACCGCAAGGTAGATTCCGGCCATCACCGCATGATGAAATTCGATCTGAAAGCTTTCGGGCTGACGGATATGACCGATGAAGACTGGTTTCGTCTCGAATGGCTTCCTACACGTATTCAGATGTCGCGCATTCTTTCACTATGCTACAACGCAAGCCCGGAAACATTGTTGGTCATTCTTGCCAGTCTTGAAAGCGCGGGCGATGTAACGCTCGGCACGTTGTTCGGTTATGTGGAGCGTCAAGGCATTGTCGACAAAACACATTATCTCGGCAAAACACATATTGAGATTGAAAAAAAGCAGGTGACAGATATTTACGCGGTTGCGCCGGAAGTGATGAATGGATCAGAAGAAAAATATTTTACAGTGATCGACACTGTTTTCGATGCTTTGACAATTATGTTTTCCGAAGGTGGTAAACGTTATTATAAAGAATACATCTATGCTGACCTCAGCGCGTAATACAGAAGAGAAATCCATTTTTGATGAAGAGGTCGAAAATATCTGTTCACACTATGGATTAACATTTCACAGGCTTGAACGGATAATTTCCCCGCTCAAAAGCTCGTTTGAAAAATATTGGGAGATGGTGTTCGCTTCAACCAATTTTGAGCTGATCACGGCGGGAGAAGGAAATGTTTTTGCTCAGCGTATCCTGGATGTCGCGTCACTGGCCGGTCTTTCACAGAAAACGCTTTGGCTGTTTTTTCATTGCCATCTCGCTTTTCCATCGGCCATCACAGGAATTAAAGTTTGTTTTTCAAAAGACGAAAATCTTTCCCCTACTTTATATGTCCGTGTAAAGGCGGATGTAAAAGAAGCAATTGTTTTTCTCCGGAAACATCTCGGCGAAGATGAAATAACAATGCTGCAGTCTGCTCTCAGCAACAATAAGATACTGTACGGACTCGGTTTTTCAGAGAAGAATGGTTTGCCTTACCTAAAAACATATACAATCGGTGAAGTGGACACGCCGGGCGGAGAAAAAATAAATGGCTTTATTTCTCATCGCTTGTCCGGGCAGGAATTATCGAAAGAGCACAAAACTTATTTACCCGAAATTTCACTGGAGAATTTTCAGACAGATTTTCCTGAGCTCAAAAGACTGGTGAATTTCCTTGTGAGTGAAATGAATTATACCCGCGCAGGACATATCGGAATGCTTCACAATGAAAATAATACGCCTGAGTATAAAATCTACGTTGAACGCAAAGGCGGGATACCAACTGATTTTTCAGCTCGTTGAAAATGAAAAATTATTTATTACACCTGCGCCCACAATCTTTCCCGGTAACATTTTTTGCCGTCATCACCGGTTATGCATTGAGTCCTGAAAAGCCGGGCGAGGTAATAGAGATTGTAAAAGACCTCGGTGTACTATTCCTGATTTTTTCAGTTTTATTGTGGGGCGGCACCAATGCATTTAATTCCGGTCAGGACGGAAACGAAGGGCCTTTAACCTTGCTGCCGAATCCACCGCGCGTTCCAAAGCATCTTTCAATTTTCGGGTTTGTGCTCATGAGCCTTGCGGTTGCGTTCTCTTTTTTCATCAGTCTGCGGTTGGCGTGCTGGACATCTATCGGCGTTCTGCTTTCGCTTTTTTATTCCTGGAAAAATCCCTTCTTTAAAAGAGGAAAAGATATTCCGGTAGTTGATATGCTTATCAACACAATTGGATTTGGATTTTGCTCCATTCTCTTCGGATATCTTGTAACGGATGCAGCAATTACTTCCACCGTGATGCTGGTCGGCGTGGGATTTACTTTTGCATATCTCGGCGGAATGCCAACATCGCAGATCTTCCAGCTGAATGAAACGCTGGACACGACTAATAATTACACAACATTATTCGGTGTGGAAAATGTTTTGAAGCTTGGCGCGGTTTTCTTTTTACTGCACCTGGCATTTCTCGGGTTTGCTTTCACAGACATTACTTATTTAAAAACACATCCTGTTGCATTGAGCTTTTGGTTTGTATGGTTCATTCTTGTTTTTAGTTCAGCCGTGCACAGCTTTTGGTGGTCGCGCACGTCGTATAAAAATCCATACAAGCGAATGAACCGCCAAATGATCATGATGATGGGAAGCCAGATCGCATGGACTGTTTACGCATGGCTGGAAAATGAAAGGAGATAGTTGATGGAAACAAAAAAAATTCCTGTTGCACATAAAAGCGGAATGTTGAAGACCTATAAAATCTTTACCAAAAATCCTTTGCAATTCCTGTGTGAAAAAGCGACAAATGATTCAGGCATTTCACAATTTAATTTATTGCATTACCGCATTGTTCATTTCACACATCCTGAATTTATCAGGCATGTATTGACTGATAGCGAAGGTAAATACACCCAAAGCCGCGATCGTGATCACATGAAATTACTTTTTGGCGATGGCTTGCTCACCAGCTCCGGGAAACATTGGCAAAAGCAGCGCAACATGATTCAGCCTTGTTTTGGGATGCCGCAGATGGAAAAATTATTTGCAGGCATTACAAAACAGATCAATAATTTTCCTGTTCCTGTCGGTGATAAAACAGACATTCACCAGTTCAGCCTCGACCTTGTTAACAGGATCATTGCAGAAGTTATTTTTTCAGATGCAAGCGATGAAATTCTTGAGATCGGCAATGTGCTTGTCACTTTAAAAACTGACACGCTTGCGCGCCTGAGTGATTTTGCTTTACCACTTTGGATGCCGACAACGCGGAATTCTGCATTTAAAAAGCAACGTTCGTTTGTATGTGAAAGCATACGAAAGCTGATCGTTGCAAGAAAGGCTTCCGCTCAAAAACCGGACGACCTGCTTACTTTTTTCTTGCGGGCAAAAGATAAGCAGACCGGCGAAGTAATGTCGGAGAAGGAATTGACGGAAGAGTTGCTTGGTGTTTATGCAGCCGCGCATGAACCTGTTGCAATTGCTTTGTCTTATGTTTTCTTTTTACTGGCGAATCATCCTCAGCATGTTGAACTGCTCGGCGAAGAGCTTTCGCATGTGTTAAACGGCGGTGAAATCTCAATGGAAAATTTCCGTGGCCTGGTCTATAATAAACAGGTTGTGCAGGAAACTTTACGTTTGTATCCTCCTGTATGGGTTTCGGGAAAACGGGCGCTGCAGGATGATGTGATCAATGGTTACCGGATAAAGAAAAACGATAATATAATTTTCAGTCCATTGCTTATTCACCGTCATCCTTCTTTCTGGAAAAATCCGGATGAATTTGATCCGGACAGGTTTGCGCCGGGAAAGGAAAGGAACGCGTTTGCTTATATTCCTTTCAGCGGCGGGACAAAACATTGTGTAGGAAGCCATCTTGCCATGATGATCTTACAACTTGTTCTTGCAAAAACAACGGCGGAAGTTTCAATGGAAACGACAGCGAAGAAGATTGAGATCAATCCATTTACCACGCTTAAACCGCTGGAGCAATTATCTTTTCGTGTATCGAAACGGAGAAAGTGCTGTAATTAGCAGTGCAGCGAATAATGGCAAATATTTTCTCACCGGAATAATCCGGGCCATTTCGGGTTCTTTTTTAAGCGCAATTAACATTTTGATGTTCAAATTAACAGTTTCAGGCCCGGATAGCGGGGGAAAGCGGAACTAAATTTGTAAATAACCGCTGGTACGCAAATGAAAAATCTCTCACGGATACTGTTCATTTTATTGCTCCTCCCTTCGAATGCCGCTTTATACGCGCAGCCTTCGGAGCGGAAGTCGACGCCCGCAGATTATATCGACAAGTATAAAGACGATGCTGTACGTGAGATGCAGATGTATAAAGTTCCTGCAAGCATCACGCTCGCGCAGGGAATGCTCGAATCCGATAATGGAAATTCCGCGCTTGCGGTTTATGCGAATAATCATTTCGGAATAAAATGTCATAAAGAGTGGACAGGCGATACCTACACGGCGGACGATGATGAGCACAATGAATGTTTCCGCAAATATCCTTCCGTTTACGAATCGTTTGTGGATCATTCCAAATTCCTGAAAAATCGCGAACGTTATTCTGCATTGTTCACGTTGAAAATCACCGATTACAAAGGCTGGGCAAAAGGTCTGAAAGCAGCAGGATATGCAACCGACCCGCGTTACGCTGAACGGCTGATCGATATCATCGAGCGTTATAAATTGTTCGTTTATGATAAAGAGCAGGCAGAGCAGATTGTTACAACGAATCCGAAAAATAACACGGGAGAGCAGGGAATTGTAACTGCAACCGGCTCTTCGCGAAGAGAAGTTTTCCTGAACAACAAAATAAAATACATCGTCGTGAAGCCCGGTGATTCGTTTATGAAGATCGCGAAGGAGCTGGATATGGGCGTATGGCAATTGTATAAGTACAATGACCTGAATAAAAATGCGGTGCTTACGCCGGGGCAGCTTTTGTACATTCAGCCGAAGAAGAAAAAATCAAAAGAAGGAAAGCATATTGTAAAGCCGGGCGAAACGATTTATGATATTTCGCAACACTACGGCGTGAAAGTAAAATGCCTTTACAAGTACAATAGCCTGCCTTTGGGCGCGCAGCCGAAAGCGGGTGAGACGTTGCTGCTGAAGAAGAAAAGGTAATTAATAAGTTGGAATTATTTTAATAGAAATTGTAATCTCATTATCTTACGCTTCTTTTATTAGCCAACAGATTGACGTGAAACTTATTAAAGCACATAGTTCCAAACGTTAGCAATGTTATGTCATTCGGATTGCGTTTCAAATTAAAAGACCATTGACATGATAATATCTCGATTGATTTTAAAAAACTGGAAAAACTTCAAAGAACTTGATATTGAATTACAGGATAGGGTTTTCATTGTTGGTGCAAATGCGTCTGGGAAATCAAATTTGTTAGACGTTTTTAGATTCCTGAGAGATATTTCAAAGCCAGGTGGTGGTTTACAAAAAGCTGTAACAGATAGGGGGGGGATTTCTAAAATACGTTCTTTAGCTGCCCGTCAATTTCCAAATATTGAAATAACAGTCCATTTATCAGAATTTGGAGCACGGGAGGTTCTTTGGAAATATTCAATTGGAATTACTCAGGAATCGAGAGGATTTCGTTTGCCAATTATTTCATATGAGAAGGTATGGCATGGTGATAAGCTTGTATGTAGCCGTCCTGACCAAGAGGATAAAAAAGATAATGCTCGATTAACGCAAACATTTCTTGAGCAAATTAATGCGAATAAAGATTTCAGAGATATTGTACGATTTTTTGATAATACATTATATCTACACCTGGTTCCACAATTGCTAAAATATCCGCAAGCTTTTACTGGACCAGATTTACCGGATGACCCATTTGGAAAGGGATTTTTGGAAAGAATTGCGAAGGTGAAAGAAAAAACACGTACGGCAATGTTAGATCGAATTCAACACGCCCTAAAGATTGCAGTTCCTAAACTTAAAGAATTAAAATTTACAACCGAGAAAGGGTATCCCCATCTGGAGGCACTTTATGAACACTGGCGCCCAGGTGCAGGAAAACAAAAGGAAGATCAGTTTAGTGACGGTACTTTGCGAATGATTGGATTATTGTGGAGTTTACAAGATGGCGATTCTTTGTTATTGTTAGAAGAGCCAGAACTTTCATTAAATGGGGCAATAGTTTCTACGCTGGCTCCTATTATTTATAAATTACAAAAGCCACGGAAACGGCAGGTAATTATTTCAACTCATAGCTCGGATTTATTAAATGATAGAGGAATCTCATTAAAAGAGATAGTAGTATTGGAGCCAGCAGTTGAAGGCACCAAAGTTGGAGTGGCATCAAATATAAAAGATGTCAAGAACATGTTAGATGCAGGAATGACCCCCGGGGAAGCAATTCTTCCTAGAGTAAAACCAAAAAACATTAATCAACTTTCGATTGAATTTTAATATGAATCCAATACCATTAAATCTTGCTTTCGAGGACCAAATAAGTGAAATTGTAATGATGAAAATGGCCGAAAAGGCTAAGATTTTTTTTGTCTCTAATTCATATTCTAAAGGAGGTTATGGTTATTTAAGAAGAAATATTAGAGGCTGGAACCATGCAGCAAAGGGCTGCCCATTTTTTGTTTTAACTGATCTTGATAACATTAACTGTGCTCCGGCCTTAATCAACGATTGGATGCAAGAAGAACGTCATCCAAATTTAATTTTTAGAGTTGCTGTAAAAGAAGTTGAGGCGTGGTTACTTGCTGATATTGACGGTTTTTCGAAATATACAGGTGTGGCGAAGGCGAATTTTATTGAGAATACAGAATCATTAATCGATCCTAAAGCTGAGATATTTCGTTTAATGAAACGGTGCAGGAAGAGAAATATCCGAGAGGATATTCTGCCGAAGGACGAATATGCTAAAATTGGCCCTAATTATAATGAGCGGCTAAGTGAGTTTGTAAACGAATTTTGGAGCATTAGTCGCGCAATTAAACGTTCTGATAGCTTAAAAAGGGCAATGCATCAACTGGTGAGTTTTAAAGTTGTTTATAAGTAGAACGAATTATGTATTCACGATTTTCTTTACCATTTTTCCATTTTCAGAAATAATATTCAGGAAGTAGATTCCTGCAGGATATCCCGACAGGTTGATTTGAGTTTTATTCTGTAGTGTGAAAATTTCTTTGCCGGTAATATCTGTCACATAAATTTCTTTCACTGTTTCTGGTTTTGAAAAACGGAGTTCAAAAATTCCATTTCCCGGATTCGGAAAAATTTCGCACGTCGATGCATTTTCATTCTGTGATCCGATGCCGGTGTTCACCAGCACATCCACAAGAATGATCCAATGTGAAGGTCCCTGAACCCAGCAATCACTCGTCGGGTAAGCGGAAAGCCAGCCATTATAAAAAATATCGACGGTGTAGATTCCCGCAACATTCCATTTGGGAAAATAACAAATAGGAGTATTGGTTGGAAAGGAATCTGTAAACGAAGCAGAGTAGCTGCTCCCTGTGAAATTCCATTGCATCCAGTAAGCACTATCCGTGTTTAAATAAATTTCATTGTGGGTGCAGAATTCAATGGAATCACCCTCTGTAATTTGTACAGCGGTACATGTTTTGGGTGTACAGCTGTAGATTGTATTTCCGATCACGCAGTTCAAGCCGTCAATCATAATGGACGGTTTTGGGCTTGCAATATCAACTTTCACTTTTGATTGTGCGGGGCAAATTATGAAAGGAAATGAAAAAAGAAGAGAAAGCAGAATTGTTTTCATTTACTCAATTTTATGAATGCAAGGTCAGCTATCGGTATGTGGATTCCAACAGGGATTTTATAACTGGTCAGTTTTAATTATTGATCGGATAAAAATTTTGTAAATTAGTGCTGACTAACACTATTTTATGAAACACTTTTACATCCTCCTTTTCGGATTCACCTCTCTTATGGTGAATGCGCAAACTTCTCCTGTTTATAGCGTCGAATCAAATTACACTACGCAATTCGGCTACCGATACTTTTTCGATCGTATTGACCCGCTCACCGGCGCTTATACACAAGTAGCACAGCTTCCGGTAATAGGATTTTACACGAACATTAAATTCATTAATTGTTTTGGCAATTACGTTTTCCTTGGCGTTGATTCTGCTTCGCCGCCGAATACGTACTATTATAAATTATACGAGGTGGATACTGCAACAGGTGTTGTAGTCAGAGCCATTCCTACAGACAGCGGATCTGTGCCCGGATTAAGCGTCGTTCATCCTTCAGCAACGGGCCCTGATTATTACGGAATCAGGCAGTTAAATTCCGGCGTGTACCAGCTGGTGAGCATTGATGCCATAACAGGAGCTATTACAATTATCAGCACTACCGTCGTTCTTAACCAGGTAATTGGCGCTGACAATTCAGTCATCACGCTCAACAATGATCTTTGGTTCGGCAGTAACGATTATAATAATGGTTACCATTTTCTGTACCATGTGAATACAACAACAGGTGTGTTTACTAAAAAGGACAGTCTGCCTACATCCGGCCAAAGCAATTTTGTTCACTTGTATTACAACTGCATGCGCGATACCATTTATGGTTTTATCAGCAACATGGCTAATCTCGGCGGGGCTGAGCAAATAAAAATCGGTGCAAGCGGACAGGTAATCCATACTGCAAATTATTTATCTGCTGCCGGATTATTTTACATTGCGCAGTACACGATGTTACCTGATGGGAGATATTATTTTCGCGGAACAAATGCAACGGCTTATATGATGGATACCAATTCTGTCAACATTACTACTTTGCCGTTTTCAGGCGCGCCGGATATTAAATTGTATGCTGCGCCACGTATGAGCTGTTATTCCGGCTGTGTTGATCCGGAAGGAGTGAATGATATTACAAACGGGCAATCATTTTCACTTTACCCGAACCCGGTTATAAACGGATATTTCACTGTAAAAAGTACGGGCGAAATAAAAATAGAGCTTATTGATCTCGCAGGCCGTGTTGTGCTGACAGCAAACGGAAGTGATGAAGTTGTAATAAATATTTCAGGATTTCCGGCCGCTATTTATGGCGTGAAAATCACATCGGGCGATAAAATCAGCTTTGAAAAAATAGCAGTTGTGAAATAAGCACAGCGCTATCGCAACACTACTGCACGATTGGTTTCAGCGATAAAATTCTGCATCAGTATTTTTCCTGTTTCTCCTGAAACTTCCGGGTGGAATTGAACGCCCCACAGTGGAAGTGCAGGATGCCGCATCGCTTCGATAGTATAGCTTGAAGACGAGGCGAGATGAATAAATCCAGGTGGTAATGTAATTCCTTCTGTGTGATCTTCATTCATTTCTGTCGCGGGAGATAAGCCGTTCAGCAGCACATCTTCTTTCACAACTTTGATCTTTATCCGCGTGCGCACTTCCATTCCGCGGAAAATTTTCGCATCATGCAGGATTCCCATCAGCTGGTGACCAAAACAAATACCCAGCACTGGAATTTTTCCCGGTTTTATAAATGAGAATTTTTCAATGTACGGTGCGTGATCGGTTTCGGTGAACATTACCGGCGAGCCGCTGAAAATTATCCCATCTGAGCCAGAAAAGTAACCGTGGTTACAATCTTTCCAGTTAATGATTTGATTCTCTGCCCCGCATGCACTCACCATCTCAGCGATAAGAGGGGTTTTGCTGCTGCCAAAATTTACAATGGTAATCATGCTGTTTTAACGTGGAAGTTGTCAGATAGTTTCTGTTACTCTTAATAATCTCAATTCAACTGTTTCTACTGTTTGGTGGGTAGTGGTGGTGTTCCGGACGTTTTTTTTGATTTGAATACACCGGCCAATGTTAGTGCAACTAAAATAATCAAGACAACTATTCCTCCTAAAAGAAGCATAAGCAGTAGCATCGGATTATTAAATTCAGAATCGTAAGGAAACGGGTTTCCGGCTTTATAATTTTTAAGCTTTAAAGTAGCAGGGTTTAGCTTTTCAAATTGATCAATAGAAGTGAAATATGATTCCGACTTTTTAACTTCCTTATAAAAGTAAAAAGAGGCCAGCTGTTCCCCGTAAGAAATGATAATATTAAACTGATCGTTTACAGGGTTCAGGTTGGAAAATTTATAGCACAAAATTTTTCTCTCAGCATCGAGCATGAATAATGAATCAGGTGAAATGCCGTGAAGATCTTCCATTTCGATTTCACCCATTAATTGCACGTAAACTTCTCCCTTTTCAATTATCGGCCTCCATGGCGATTGAAAAAAGTAAATTAAAAGATTTTCATTCGACTCAGTCCATCCTTCCCTTATTTGTGATGAATTAGTTTCGACCAATAACCATGTTTCAACTTTAGTCACCGAATGAGGCAGGACTATATTTTTCCATGTTCGGTTTCCTTCTTCTGCAATCTCACAATCTTTTCCATCCTGCGAAACTTTAAGACAATATTGATCATCAAAAAAGGCAATGTTTAATCTGTAGTCAGAATCTGATTCATATTCAGCATTAAACGGATATCCGGCAGTTATATTAATTGTATCCTCTCCGGAATTTTTCAACCAATAAATTCCTTTTACGACAGCAAAGCCGGGATAAAGCTGAATGAATACTTTTTGCTCCTGAATGGAAATATAAAACAGCGACAAGCTATCCGGAACCAATAAGCTATAGTTAGCTGCTCCTCCTGAACGCCAGATACCTGATTGTGGAATTGCAAGCGATTCTTTTCCAGCGATAAAAATCAGAAATGAAAACCAAATATATTTTTTCATATTAATACAAAAAAAAGAAGTGAGACAAGTTTTAATCCCTGTCTCACTTCTTCAACTTCATTTATTTTATTTTTTCTTTGGTGCTGCTTTCGGCGTTGTCTTCGGTGGTGTAGGTGGAGTCATATCCGTCTGCATACCTTTTACATAATCAATGATCAACATTTCCACACGACGGTTTTTCTGTCTTCCCTCCGGTGTTGTGTTCAGAGCAATTGGTCTTGTCTGTCCGAAGTATTCTGTCTTGAGGTGATCTGCAGAAACTCCTTTGCTGGCGAGGTATCTCTTCACCGATTCCGCACGTTTTTTCGAAAGGGTCAGATTCGCGGCAGGCTTACCAACGTTATCAGTATGACCGCTGATCTTCAGCGCCCACTCCGGATGTTTCACCATCAAGGCAGCCAACTCATCCAATGCACTGAATGAAGTGGAACGGATAATGTCTTTGCCCGATTCGAACTCGAGGTTGTCAAATGCTTTTTTGATAACCGCTTGTTCTTCTTTCGTCAATACAACAATCACATCTTTCACTTCCACCTGCTGCAATCC
>JALYQL010000028.1 GCA_030855855.1 Bacteroidota bacterium
AATAAAAATAAAAAATGCAGCTTCAGAGTCCACACTATATTTGTACATTTATTAACCGACAATAGTTCAGATTTGTTTATTAAACCGAGGGAAATGTTTCGTTGGGTTTTTTCACAGACTGCCGTTACCAAACATTTAAATACACCGTCCGATGAATTTTGTTTTCAAATTTGTTTTTAGTTTCATATTGATAATGGCATCAACAGATTATTTATTAGCTCAAAATGATTCAGACTCACTATTGAAACGATATTCTGATCAATTAATAGGCACCTGGGTTAGGCAAAATAATGTTATTGATGGCAGAGTAAATGAAAAGGATACCACCATAAAAACTTACGATACTTTAATGTTTTTTGCTAATAAAACTTATTTTTTCCGTCAAGGAGCTAACTTGGATAAAAATTGGATTGGCAGTATTGACAAGGGTAATTGGTTTTTGCAAACAGAATTCAAACCAATTGAGGAGTATGACATTAAAACTGTGTTGCGACTGAAACCAAACTACAGTAATATTCCTTTACCATTAACAAATTATTCTTATTCAATTATCAATATTACTGCAACAGAGTTTACTTTCTATTATTATAAGCGAGTTTGCAGATATCAAAGAATCGAGTAACAAAAGAAAAAACAGTGCGATAAATAAACATTTGCTAACATCGGCCTGGCAATACGTAGCACGAAAGATTATTTTTAATAAACAAAGTTTTTTGTGCGCATCGGTTGACGTGAATCGTTGGATTGTTTTGCAAAGGCAATGGATCTTGCGGAAGTAAAACGTGGAGATTTGATTGCGATACGGACTGCGGGAGATTATGGAGAAGTGATGGTGAGCGGGTATAATTTAAGAGAGGGGGGAAGAGACGGTTTATTTTAGAAACCGGTTGTCGGTAGTCAGTTGTCAGAAAAAATGAATTGCTGAGTTGCTGAATTTTAGAAAAGAATCATATGAAAGGAGTAAGCTACATAATAGATGAAAAGAAGCGCATAAAAGCGGTAATGATTGATATTTAAACCATTGAAAAGTACCAAAACGAGATTGAAGATTTGCTTGATTTAGTCATAGCTGAATCGCGAAAGGATGAACCTAAACGTTCGCGGAGTGAAGTCAAAAAATCACTGAAAGCTAAAGGCAAACTCTGAAATATATTTCTTTTCCCCCCGAGGCAAGGATCGAAGCAGTTGTCTGAGCTCCCCCCACAATTCTGTGGGGGAGCGAGCGCTGAGAGCCTGACGTGACGCAGGAGCGGGCCTCCCACACAATTTTTAGGAAAATAACCGTTTTATCCCCTCATTTGCGCCATTCATCTGCCATTGATTTCCATTCACCCGAAACTGCCCTTATTCACAGGAGAAATTGCGTAAACTTGCGGCTCTAATTACATTCCTTTTATGAAAAAAATATTCTCTCTTGCGCTTGCTGTTTGTAGTGCTGTTGTGGCTTCGGCGCAATTCGTTGTTCCTGTTACTCCTGTTGGTGAAAAACGTTCTTACCTCGATGATGGTGCGTGGGCGCCGCGTGAACATAATGTGGATTTTACGCACATGAGCCTGAGCCTTTCTTTTGATGTGACGAAAGGACTGGTGAAAGGAAAAGTGACTCACCGCTTTACGCCGCTGCAGGCAAAAGTGGATTCGATTTGGATTGATGGTCCGGGAATAAAAATACTGGAAGCTACGCTGAACGGAAAAACAGCAGTGATAAAAACGGAAGAGAATGGTTTCTGGATCATGACCGGGAAAACTTTAGTGCCGTTGGAAAAAGACAGCATGACGCTGACGTATGAAGCGACGCCGAAACACGGACTTTATTTTATAGGATGGAATGATGCGGCTGGACTTTCGCGCAAGCAGATATGGAGCCAGGGCCAGGGAATTGATAACCGCAACTGGATTCCGTTCTACGACGAAATGAATGATAAGATTACAACAGATATGACCGTGACATTCGACGCGAAATATAAAGTGCTTTCGAACGGAACAAAGGTGAGCGAAAAAGTAAATAAAGACGGAACAAAAACATGGCGTTATCAATTGAACAAACCGTATGCACCTTACCTCGTGATGTTGGGAATAGGGGACTACGAGATAAAAGAAACAAAATCAAAATCGGGTGTGCCGATGCATTTGTATTATTACCCTGAATGGAAAGATCGTGTGGAGACAACCTACAAATACAGTGAGCAGATGGTTGATTTTTTTGAATCGGAGATTGGTGTGAAATATCCGTGGCCGAGCTACTCGCAGATACCGGTGCAGGAATTTATGTATGGCGCGATGGAAAATGTGACTGCAACTATTTACGGCGATTTTCTTTTTGTGGATGAGCGTTCTGACTGGGACCGTGGATACATGGCTGTGAATGCGCATGAGCTGGCGCACCAGTGGTTTGGCGATTACATTACAGCAAAGAGTGACGCGCATCATTGGCTGCAGGAAAGCTTCGCAACGTATTACGATTATTTATTCGAGCGCAGCATTTATGGCGAAGATCATTTTAACTGGCAGCGTCGTGAAGCGCAGAATGCCGCATTGGCTGAAGCAGAAAAAAATAATTTACCGGTTGCGCACAGCCAGGCAGGAAGCGCACGTCACTACCCGAAAGGCGCTTTTGTTTTGAATATGCTGAAGAATGTAGTGGGCGGAAGAGAAGTGTACAACCGCGCCATCAAACACTATCTTGATAAGCATGCTTATGGAAATGTGGTGTCGGAAGATCTGCTCTCTTCTTTCCAGGAAACAACAGGCATGTCGCTGGTTTGGTTTTGGGATGAATGGGTTTATCGTGGCGGAGAACCTTCATATGTGGTTTCTGCTACGCCTTTAAATTCGGGCAGCGGCTTTACACGATTTACAGTGGGGCAGGAGCAGCCAATGAGCGATGTGAGCGGTTTGTTTAAAATGCCGATATGGTTTGAAGTGCATTATACAGACGGAACGATGGACCGCAAAATGCAATGGATTGCGGCGAAGAATGAAATTGTAGACGTACCAAATCCTTCCAACAAAAAGATCGCTTACGTTTTATTTGATCCGAATAATGAAGTGCTGAAAAAAGTGCGTTTCACCAAAGGGACAGAGTGGCTCACGCAGCAGGCATTGAACGCGCCCTTCATGCTCGATCGTTTTGATGCGCTTGTGGCAATGCGTTCTTTGTCGTTGGAACAAAAACGCGAGACATTGAAAAAAGCTTACGCCAAAGAAACATTCCAGGCGACAAAAAGCGAGATCATACGCCAGCTGATCGATGATACAGATCCTTCTGCACGCGCAATTATCCGTTCTGCGATCTCCGATAAAGATGTGCAGTTGCATAAGGCGGTGATCAACAACACAACAATTATTGCTGCAGATGTGCGTGCAGATTATGAAAAGCTGTTGAACTCTCCTTCTTACGATGTGGTGGCGAATACGCTTGAAAAGCTTTCTTTCCAGTTTCCGGAGAACACGAATACATATCTGGAAACCACGAAAGGTGTGATAGGAACTGCCGGAAGAAATGTGGAAGTGAAATGGCTGGAAGTAAAAGCACGATCAGGCACGGGGGATAAGGACGCGACGGATAAGCTGGTGGCGTTTACAAGTCTTTCTTATGAATTCCGCACACGTGTAAATGCCGCGCAGGCACTTCGCAGGCTCGATTATTTCAATGAGGTGATGATGAAGAATCTTTTCACCGCAATGTTGAGCCCGAATACACGACTTGCCTATCCAAGCGGCGATGTGCTCAATACATTTTACAACCAGGCACGTTACCGTAAAATGATTTCGGATTACATGGCAACACAGGCCTGGGATAACCGGCAGAAAACCATTATCGGGAATATGTTGAAGTAAATAAAAAATACAGCTTAACTAAAAAAGCGTCCGGGTTAAACTGAGACGCTTTTTTGGCTTTTAAGAGTGAGGATGCTAAATTTTGCAGCTTGGTGATGTGCGGTTTTGGAACATTAAACTGCCTTTACGCACTAAGCTTTATTAGGAGCACAACTGTTTGTATTCGCACTTCCCCGCCACTTTGGGTAGGTGTTGTCAGGTGCTGACGTTTTATATTGCTTCTTTATATTCCTGTCCTTGTAAACTAATTTGAGTCATTAGTTTTTCAAGTTGAACATTCATTCTAATTTCTCTTTCTTCTTTTCGTCTAAGTATTCCTCGACAAGCTTGTGGGCTGAGATAAAATTTTTCAGGAACGTTGTCTACTTGTACGATGTTTATTAGATTACTTTCGATTGGTTTATTGGGAACTGCCGAACTGTTTAAATATAATTTTTGTTCAATTAAAATTACGTTATCAAGCAAGAATAGGTCAGCATTTAAATTGTTGGAAGTTTTTTTTGTCGACTTATGCCAATTAATAATTTCTTTTTTACTCGAAGGATTTACCACATGATTTATTTGTTTACCAATCCATTCTACAACGGGTATAGCCCAAGAATTTCCAATTGCCTGAAAACGATTTGTGTCGCTGTTGCCATTAACAGAAGTGTAATTGTCGGGAAAGCCCATTAGCCTTTCACATTCTAACGGTGTAAAACGTCTAATTCTGTCGTTTTGCGCTATGTATAAAGAACCGTTATAAGCGGCAGCATTACCATTCCATTTTGTGCCATAAGCAGAGTAAAGACAGTCAGTATATTCTCTAAAAATTTCGAATTTTGAGCCACCTTTATAAAAGACTTTGTTCTCTGTTGCATTTTTTACTGAAATACTTTGAGAAAATAAATTAAAGATGTCGCCGCTTAAGTTGTCTTGTTTTGAAGCCTTTAAAGTTTTTACAATATTTTGGTTGTCAAATTCGAATAAAACTTGATCAGGTCGGAAATCTTTACCACCAGCAAGCACATATAATCTTTTTCTTTGTTGAGCTAAACCAAAATATTTAGCGTCAATAA
>JALYQL010000063.1 GCA_030855855.1 Bacteroidota bacterium
GTATTCTGCTTTAGTTGCGCCTACCACGAACATCATATTATCGGCAGTGCCCCAGGTTTTCGATTTCTTCAGCACTTCTTCGTACAAAGTTCCGCCTTTTGCCAATTGTAAAAGCTGGAAATCGAACGCGCCTTCGTTAGATGTCAGCGCAAGAAGAATGACCCATTTATCATAATAGCCCAAAAATGGTTTCACAGAATCGCTTCCCATATACGGCGCCACTGTTACAGAATCAAATCCGTAATGCTCAAACATCGCGCGCGCATACATGGTGGAAGTATTTCCGATATCACCACGTTTTGCATCAGCGATTGAAAAAATTTCCTCCGGAATAATTTTCATCGTTTTCTCCAGGCTTTGCAATCCTGCTACACCATTCGCTTCATAAAAAGCGAGATTCGGCTTATACGAAACACAAAGGTCATGCGTGGCTTCAATAATCTGCCGGTTGAATTCAAAAACCGGGTCTTCCCCTTTCAAAAGATGCTTCGGAATTTTCTTAATATCAGTGTCTAAACCAATACAGAGAAAACTTTTCTTTTTCAGAATCTGTTCATGAAGCTGGGAGCGGTTCATTTATGATGATAGTTAATAATGAATAATGACTCTTTAAACCGCACCTTTATTTTTACTGGTCTCGGCTCAGACGAGACCACTTTACTTTTTACTGCCGCTGCTACTTTACTTTCTACTGCTCTCGGCTCAGCCGAGACCACTTTACTTTTTACTGCCGCTGACTTAATTGGTAATCCGGCACCGAAGGCGTCCCCTTGGGATAATTGGTAATTAGTAATTTTTATTGGTTTCCGTCTTTCAATCGTTCAGCATTTTCTGCCAGCTGCAGCGCGTCGATCATTTCCTGAATTTCGCCGTTCATAAAAGTCGGAAGATTATGTTGCGAAAAACCAATGCGGTGATCTGTCACACGGCTTTGCGGAAAATTATAGGTCCTGATTTTTGCCGAACGATCGCCGGTAGAAACAATTGTCTTTCTCATTGAAGCTGATTTTGCATTTTTCTTCTGCAATTCAAGCTCGTATAATTTTGTGCGCAGCATCGCCATCGCACGCTCACGATTTCCCAACTGAGAACGTTCTACCTGGCACGTGATCACAATGCCCGAAGGTTTGTGCGTGAGCATAACCTTCGTCTCTACTTTATTTACGTTCTGTCCACCCGCACCACCTGAACGCGCAGTCTGAATTTCAATATCAGCAGGATTGATCACCACGTCCACTTCTTCCGCTTCCGGCATCACTACTACTGTCGCCGCGGATGTATGCACACGTCCTTGTGTTTCTGTATCCGGCACGCGTTGTACACGATGCACGCCCGATTCGTATTTCAGAATTCCATACGCACCCGGGCCTGTTACTTCAGCAAGAATTTCTTTGTAGCCGCCCATCGTTCCTTCGCTGTAGTCGATGATCTCCAGCTTCAGGCTGTGCATTTCGCAATAACGAGTGTACATCCTGAAAAGATCACCCGCAAAGATCGCAGCTTCATCGCCGCCTGTTCCCCCGCGGATCTCAAGCACCGCGTTCTTCTCATCTTCCGGGTCTTTCGGCACAAGCATGTTGCGGATTTTTTCTTCCATCGGCGCAACTTTCGGCTCCAGCTCGGCAATCTCGCCTTTGGCCATCGCAAGAAAATCCTGGTCTTTTTCAGTTGCCAGAATTTTTTTTGCTGACGTAATGTTTTCAAGCAGTGATTTATATTCGTGGTAAGCTACCACCACTACTTCAAGATCTTTGTACTCTTTATTGAGTTTGGCAAATACTTTCATGTCCGACATAGATGCCGGGTCAGAAAGTTTTTCTTCCACTTCCTGTCTTCTTCGTTCGATCGCCGCGAGTTTGTCTAACATAATTTTTTATTGCGATGGCAAAATTACACCTTTTCGGGCTTTCCCCTTTCAAAACGCCTGCGAATATAAAAACGGGCTGGTTTTTCAAAATACTGGTAAGAAAGCGCCGAAACCAGCAAAAGTGTTGAAAGGCAAACATAAAAACCGAAAGTACTTTCCTGCACAAAATCCGTACTGCGTGTCGTATACTCAATCATCGCCCATACCGGAAATTGCAGGAGATAAATTCCGTAGCTGATCTCGCCAAGGAATTGCATCGGGCGAAGGCTCATGATACGCGCAATGATCGTTTTATCCAATGCAATTCCCAAAACGATCATTGCGTATAAAGGGGCAAGCATTCCGAGATGCATGAGGTGTTTCAGCGGGTTATCTGTAACAAGAATGCAGATTACACCGGATAGTCCCGCAAGCGATATCAGCAGTGGAACCGGGCCTTTTGTTTGTATTTTATTTTTCAGCGACAGGAAGATCATTCCACAGGCAATGCCCGAGACAAACGTATTGAGATGCCAGGGCGGAAAATACATAATAAAATCGCCCGCTTTTGTGCTTGTCGGATCGTACACAAGGTGTTGCACCAGCATATTCTGCCCGATGCCTGCCAGCCAAAGAATAACAGCAAGAATAATAAAATTGCGCATGCTTATTTTCCGGGATAAAACAAGAATGAGGGGGAATAAAATGTAAAAAAACACTTCCACCGAAACGGACCACGCAGGATAATTTATTGTGAGCGACATTCCGGGAAACCACGCGTGTATCATTAATCCTTGTGTAAGAATTGCGCTTCCCCAGGCAGGTATATCCTGCAAGACCAGCATAACAAATAACGAGAGAAAAAATCCTAAATAATAAAGCGGTAAAATTCTTCCGGCACGCGCAACAAAAAACTTCCGTGCTGAAAATTCATGCTGACTGTAAACAATGTAAAGCAGGAAACCCGAGAGAAAGAAAAAATAGCTGACGGTTATCCCGCTTTCTTTCGCGACAGCATTCAGGAAACCGGTTTGAAAAGGAAATGCTTTTTGTCCGTAATGAAAAATAACAACAGCGACAGCAGCCAGAAAACGTGTAAAGGTTAATTGGGGAATGCTTTTCGTTAGACTGCTCATTCAAAAATATGGAATTCGGAATTTGAAAATTAACTAATCAAATGCATTGATGAATGTCGGATTTCGATTTTCAAATCATCGGATTCCGAATACTTTTTTAATAGGCAAATTCACCAAATTCAGATTTGATCGTCAGCTTTTTCCCTTTTGCTTCTACCACTCTTCCCACTATTTGCGCGTCAATATTGAATGAGCGGGAAATAGAAATTATTTTTTCAGCGAGCGCTGCCGGAACATACACTTCCATGCGATGGCCCATGTTGAACACTTTGTACATTTCCGCCCACGGTGTTCCGCTTTGTTCGTGAATCAATTTAAATAATGGCGGCACAGGAAATAAATTATCCTTGATCACATGCACATCATTTACAAAATGAAGCACTTTGGTTTGAGCGCCACCGCTGCAATGAATTAGCCCGTGAATGTCATTACGATGCTCCGCAAGTATTTTCGCGATCACAGGAGCATAAGTTCTTGTGGGTGATAAAACCAATTTCCCTGCAGACATTTTTTTTCCGTCGCCAATTTCAATTTCATCGGTCAGCTTTATTTTTCCGGAATACACCAGCTCCTGCGGAACCTGCGGATCAAACGATTCAGGATATTTTGCGGCGAGTGATTTTTCAAACACATCATGACGCGCGGAAGTAAGGCCGTTGCTTCCCATTCCGCCGTTATATTCTTTCTCATATGTCGATTGACCGCTGGAAGATAATCCTACGATCACATCGCCTGCCTGAATTTTTTCATTCGTGATCACCTCGCTTCTTTTCATCCGCGCCACCACCGTCGAATCCACGATGATCGTTCTCACCAGGTCGCCCACATCCGCTGTTTCTCCGCCTGTGCTGGTGATTCCCACGCCAAGCCCGCGCATTTCTTTCAGCACTTCTTCCGTGCCATTAATGATCGCGGAAAGCACTTCGCCCGATATGAGGTTTTTATTCCTGCCAATGGTGGACGACAGCAGAATATTATCAATCGCGCCCACGCATAAAAGATCATCGGTGTTCATTACAATGGCATCCTGCGCTATTCCTTTCCATACGCTGATATCGCCGGTTTCTTTCCAGTATAAATAAGCCAGCGAAGATTTTGTTCCGGCACCATCAGCATGCATGACGAGACAATAGTTTTCGTCGCCCGTCAGGTGATCAGGAATGATCTTACAAAAAGCATTTGGAAAAAGTCCTTTGTCAATATTCTTAATCGCGTTATGTACATCTTCCTTTGAAGCGGAAACACCACGCTGATTGTATTTCAGGTCTGCCATTTAGAGTTTAGAAGTTTCTCGTTTCAGGTTCTGAGTTTCGGGTTAGGGGTTGAAAAACTTCAAACTCCTTTTATTTGTATTCGGCATAATTCCTTTTTAACCCGGAACCCGAAACCCGGAACTTTTTTAAACTTATCTGCAAAAGTACATAAAACAAAAAAAGCGTCCCGATTGTGCCGGGACGCTTTTTAACTATTTATCAGGTACTAGTATTGTTTTGGCTTTGTAGCTGGCTTTGTTGTAGCTGGCTTTGTTCCTGTTGCCGGCTGCTTCGGGGCTGGTGTTGTTGGCGCCGGAGCTGGTGCTGGTTCCGGAGCTTTTCCACCGTCAACCGGTGCATCCTGAATATCTGCTCCTGTTGTATCGCCGGAATCATCGAATGCTCCTGCGTTTACTTTCGGGCGGACGATCTTACGCTGCGACTGATCTTTCGGCGCGTTCGGATCTACGTAATCCCATCTCAATACTTTGAAAACTGAACGACGGTTAAGATCGAACAATGCTTCCTGCTCTTGTTTTGTTTTTTTGCTGAGGATATATTTCTCTGTGAGAACGGTTCCGTCAGCAAGACGCAATGGACGCTCTTCACCGTATCCTTTAGCAACAAGACGTTCCTTCGGGATCTTTTTCTCCATTACCAGGTAATCTACGCAAGCCTGTGCACGTGCCTGGGAAAGTGTCTGGTTGTATTTGTTTGAAGCGCGGCTATCTGTATGTGAGCTGATCTCAATAACGATAGTCGGGTTATCAATCAATGTCTGGTAAAGGAAGTTCAGGGAATCTTTTGACTCAGGACGAAGTGTAGACTTGTTAAGGTCATAAAGTACCGCAGGGAAGCGGATCTCAGACTCAGTAGGAACAAGGCAGAAATCAAGAACGAAGTCTTTAGAAACCATTTCGCCTACAGTTGTAAGCTTTCCTTTGTCTTTATCAGCTAAGTTAAGGTAACCTTCCGCTTTAGGGCTGTGTGCTTTACCATCAGAGAATACAGTTACTACATAAGATACTTCAGGAAGAAGATCATATTTGTATTTACCGTCTTTGGCTGTTTTTACTTCAAGCGCAGATCCATCAGATCCGACCATACGAATTGTTGCTTCCTCTACTAATGTAGATGGGCCATATTTACAGTCGGTGATTGTTCCTGCTAAGTGGAATACCAGTGGTGGAAGGTAGAATGACCAGATGTCATCTGCTCCTTTTGTTCCTTCGCGGTTTGATGTGAGGTATCCTTTTTCTTTTTTACCATCGAATACAATTCCGAAATCATCTCCGGAAGAGTTCAATGGGTATTTCAGATTTTCAGGTGTGCCGAATTTCCAGGTTTTAGCATCTGTAACAGGAGCTTTGAAAATATCAAGTCCGCCCATTCCTAGCTGTCCGTCTGAAGAGTAGAAAAGATCTCCGTTCTCAGACAAATAAGGGAATCCTTCGCGACCAGGTGTGTTGATCGATGGTCCCATGTTAACAGGTTTTCCCCATTTTTTTGTCTTCTTGTCGAATGTAGAGATCCAAAGGTCAGATTTTTGTCCGCCCATTGAACCGGTCATATCAGAAGAGAAAATCATCACCTGCTCATCAGCGCTTACAGTCGGGTGACGGAAGTTGAAGCTGTCAAGCATTGCTGCATCCAAACCGAAATCGATCATTTCAGGAGTTCCCCATGAGTTTCCTTTTTTAGGAGCCATGTAAATCTTGCAGGTTATCCATTTTTTCTTTGCCTGGTCGCAACGTGTGAAATACACTTTATCACCTTTCTTGTTAACGCAGGAAGCGCCTTCGTTTCCGAGACCGCTGTTTACTTCACCCTGGATGGTAGATGGTGTGCTCCATTTTCCGTTTTTGTCAACTTTCGTTTCGAAAAGATCGGAATACATCGTTCCTGAAATAGGATCTACTTTGCTTCCTGTCTGGCCTTCACGTTTTGATGTAAAGATCAGCGAAGTGTGTTTTTTGTCGCCGTATGTAGGAGAGAAATCGTAGTCTTTTGAATTGATCTGCGCCATGTTCTCAACAACATAACGGGAAGGATTGTCTTTCCATTTCTGTGCAAGCTCACTGGATTTGATTCCGTTTTCGCCGGCAGGATCTGAAGGAACAAGCTTTTGATAATCCTGAAATGCAGTGATGGCCTCATCATATTTCATGTTGATTTTTTTGGCCTCTGCAAAGTACAGGTACATTTTATCGTTGGTGTGCTTTGCTTTGATCGCTTTGGAATACCAGCTTTCAGCCTGCTTCCAGTCGTTCATCATGCGGTAGCATTCCGCGATCTGGAAAGTAATGCGTGCTTTTTCAGGCTTGTTTTTGATTTTTGCAATGCCTTTTTTGTAGAGGTCACTGGCATTGTAATACTGCTGGTTATCAAAAGCCTTATCGGCATCGCGGATGTAATTCTTCTGCGCGTGCGCATTCATGGAGAATGCCAGCATTAAAATTACAACAGCAGAGAGTAGCTTTATCAGTTTCATAGGTAATTGGTATTTCTGTGTTTCAGTTTGCGTGGCTGCTAAGATAATTAAATCCTCAAAGCGGAGAAATCATCGATGAAGAATTTATTTTCAAAGCTTAAAACGGGGGCGTATTTCTATAACGTTCTAGTGGTAAAAGGATACAGCCCACCCGATAAAGGGCAGGCTGCACCAAACCAACCAACTGATATTCAACACATTTTAATTAATTCTGACGCGGATCCGGCGTTTTAGGGCCTTGTTGAGGTTCAATAGCAGGTGAATTTTCATCGTCCGGAATTTCTTCACCACTCTCATCAAAATATCCCTTTTTAACATTTATCGGGGTGATCGGGACGCGCGACGGGTTTTTCGGATCAACATAATCGGTGCGCAGGACTTTAAATGTGGTGCGGCGGTTCAACTGATGTAGCGCTTCACGTTCCTGCGTTGTTTTCAGAGTGTTGATGTATTTTTCAGTGAGCACAGTGCCATTTGCCAGCTTCAACGGACGATCTTCTCCATATCCTTTTGCAACAAGGCGTTCTTTCGCAATTCCTTTTTCATTGACGAGATAATCAACACAAGCCTGTGCGCGGCGTTGTGCAAGATCACGATTATGCTCCGCTGATCCACGGCAATCGGTGTGCGCATTAAGTTCGATAACGAGATTCGGGTTATCAATAAGGATCTGGTAGAGATAATTCAACGAATCTTTTGATTCCGGGCGAAGTGTTGCCTCGTCAAGATCATACAGCACGGCAGGAAAGGCCATATCAACAACTTTCACCGGTGGCAGACAAAAATCCAAAAGAAATGCATTATTTTCTATCATGCCGAATGTTGTCAGCCTGCCTTTGTCTTTTTCCGGAAGACTGAAATAAGCGTTTGCATTCGGACTTTTGGCGGAATCACCCAGCACGCTTACAATGTAATTCACATTTTCATTCAGCGTAAATGCGCAATGACCATTTGCATCCGAAAAGCTTCTTTGTTTTGAGCCGTCATTACCGGTAATCTCCACAAGCGCGTTTTTAATTCCCACATTATTTTCACAATCATGCACATTGATCTCGAGAGGCGGATTAAAAACGCGGTAATAAAATCTCCAGATATCATCCTGCCCTTTTGTGCCGGTGCGGTTAGAAGTGAGGTAACCTTTTTGCTTCTTGCCGTCGAAAACAATTCCGAAATCATCCGCTGGCGAATTGATCGGTGACTTCATATTTTCCGGCTCACCCCACGCCCATTGTTTTCCGGGAAGCTTCGGCGCTTTGTAAATATCAAGTCCGCCCATTCCTACATGTCCGTCCGAAGAAAAATAAAGCGAGCCATCTTCCGCGATGTACGGAAATCCTTCGCGTGCCTGTGTATTGATTTGTTTTCCCATATTCACAGGCCTGCCCCATGTTTTTGTTTTTTTATCGTAGAGAGAAACCCAGAGGTCGGAATGTTCACGACCTGTTGTTCCTGACATATCAGATGAAAAAACCATTACATCTTCGGTCACGCTCACTGCAGGATGGCGGAAATTAAAGCTGTCGAGCGTTACCGCATCCAGTCCGAAATCGATCAATACCGGAGTGCCCCATTTGTTACCGGCTTTTTCAGCGTAATAAATTTTGCACGTTACAAGCGCCTTCTTTTTCTGTCCACACTTGGTGTAAAAAATATGATTGCCGTTTTTGGTAATGCAGCTTGCGCCATCATTTGATGTCGGCATATTCACTTCGCCTTGTACTGCAACCGGCGTGCTCCATTTTCCATTCACCCCAATTGTCGCTTCAAAAAGATCGCTGTACAATACGCCGGAAACCGGGTCGATTTTACTTCCTGTTTGTCCCGGACGTTTAGAAGAAAAGATGAGCGCGTTGTGCTTGCGGTTTGAAAAAGCCGGACAAAAATCGTTTGACTTTGTATTGAGCTGCGCTTCATTCTGCACGATCCAGCGTGTCGTATCTTTTAGCCAGCTCAATGAAACGGTGCAGGCTTCAATACCGACATCCGCTGCGGGATCAGAAGGAACAAGCGTTTTATATTTTTGAAATTCATTTAGGCCTCTTCCGTATTCGCCGTTCATCTGGTAGGATTGGGCGAGATATAAATGCGAGCGGTCGTCAGGATAATTCATTTTGATCGCTTTGTCATAATAATCGATTGCCATCGGCCATTGCGATAACATGCGGTAACATTCTGCCTGCTGAAAAATATCGCGGGCCTTTTCCGGCTTCGAAATATTTTTGGCGTAAGCAGCTTTGTAAGATTGCAGCGCGAGAAAATACTGCTGCGACTCGAATTGCCTGTCTCCGTCGCGGAGGCTCTGTGCGGAAATAAAAAGCGGCAGGAGCAGCAAAATTGTAAATAGTCGGATTCGTTTCATAAAAATGAATTTTTATAAATGTATTTTGGGATACGAAAAGATGAACAGCTGAAAGAAAGTTTGCCATTGCTGCCACGAGAAGCTTCATCGCGGCAGTTCTTTTATGCTGATTTGATAGTATAACGTCGGGTGTCAAAAAAGTAACACCAGTTACCAGAGAAAATTTACCGGCATCGCTTTTTTACGTGATGAATGAATACCTTAGACACAGCAAAACATTCATGAAAGAAGCCGTGCGAAAAATTAGTTGCAAAATAATTCTTACCAAAATAAATTCTGTGCGGGTAATGCTTTCTGCATTTTTACTTACCAGTATTTCAGCTTCTGCAATTCCGCCCCGTCATTCCTTTTATTACGACAACAATTCAACAGCTCCGGAAGGGTGGATCTTTAATATATGGGCTGTTAATTCGTATTCGCATTATAAATCGCAGCCGGGAAATCTGCGGATTTCATTTCCTTACACGCTTACATCACCTGTTTCTCCCGTTGCTGTGAATCGGGTTTTCAGCAGCGAAACAAATGATCTTATCAAACAGGGAAAGCTTGCCAATTTTGCGCTCGGGCTGGAAGTCGGGAAAGAAAATTTTTCGGTGGAAGCGCATATGGGTTTGTATTTTCATCATTGGTCGGATAATCTGTACGGTGGAATTAATTATCGTTTTATCCTGAAAAAAATTCATGCATCGCCTGAGAAGCTGACGCTGGCTTCCATGACTTTGCCCGGTAAAAGAGCGATGAGGAACGCAGCCACATTTCCTGTAAAGCTTTCTCTCGGCATTTATTATTTCCAGCCACTATGGAAGCTTGGAGCTATTGATCTTGGAAATAATGAATTTAATGCGCTCGGCTACACCATGCAAAGCCTTGATTCGAATACATCGCGTAACTCCGGAAATGTAACAGTGTTCTTTCACCAGAACATTGTTGCGTTAAAACCTGCAATTTCCATTGGTTATGAACCGGAAAATCTACGGCTGATCTTCAACTTCACTGCTTCCCCGATGATCATTTTATCCGAGATCGGCGGATTGCGTTTTTATATGAATAATACCGGCGTGGTAGATTGGGTTCCGAGAAACGGTATTGATCCTGCTGCAGTAATTCCGCTGAATACATTTGGCCTGGATGCAACGTTCAACGGAGAGAAAGTGACGAGCACGCCGTTTCATTTAAAAGCGACAATGTATACATTTAAGGTTGGGTTCAGGATTGTGAAATAAAAAGAAACTTAAAAACATGCGCACTACTCCATTCTTTTTGTTTCGCCTGTCGCTGGTCTTCCCGTTATTTTTCATTTGTTCTCATCTTCATTCAACTCCATTTCCGCGCAAAGAAAAAATCGCGCCGTTCTTTTATTTTAAACTCTACGGACAAGCCCAGTATTTTTCTTATGAAAAGCAGGATGGAATACTGGATATAAAATTTCCTTACTCCATTATTAGTGAAAGCGGAAGCGCTGCACATACATTTTCTTCTTCGAAAACCAATCTCACTGGCGTCGGCAAATACAGCCACACTTTCCCCGGATTTGAAATTGGCTACGGAAGATTTTCATTAGATGCGAACATGAATTTTATGACAGGGCCAGTTTGGGGCTGGACGGATAATTTTTATTTCGGCCTGAATTATCGTTTAGCATCGCCGCACAGTTTTTTCCCGGATGCTCTCCTCAACTTCGGCAGTTTTTCTTTCCGCGCTCCTACTTATAACGAATACAGTCCGTGGCGGGTAACCTTGCGAATGGGAATTCAATATTATCATCCTTTATATGAGCTTGGAGAAATTGCTACGGAAACGGGCCATTTTTCTGCTTCTGGACAAACCTTGCCACCAATGGATAGTAT
>JALYQL010000076.1 GCA_030855855.1 Bacteroidota bacterium
AAGATTGATATAACGGGAAACCAAAACGATATTGCTGGCACCTTAATGCATCTCCTGGGTGAAAACAATACAAGCTTTCCTCGAAGCAAAGATCTTCTCAATCCTTCGAGCAAACAATTTGCGTACTATACTACAGACTATGTGCTTGGTTGGGTGACGCCTACACAGAAGTTTATTTATTTCTACACATCAAAAGCTTTGAATGTAATTGGACCCTCTGAAGCGGGAAACACAATAAATGATTCGTTGTTACTGGATGCGCGGGCATATTTGCAGACGCATTACGAGGAGTATTTGAAATATTAAGGACAACTCTAATTGCCTTTATTTACTTACTTCTCCCTCCTAAATACTTTCACGTGCTTTGCTGATTCCCTGGCTTACTTCGACCTTTCTCATACATCCTCATGCTTCAGCCCATTAACCGCAGCTAAGCAACCTGGGTGTAGCCATCCTTCTGGAGTTTAATAGAGTTCCCTTAAATCTTGTTGCTTTATAACCCGAGAAAATATTCCTAAACGAAATCATCGATTCTAATTAATTCCGTTGGTGTTGATGCATGCGTTTCAATCTTCACCTGAATTGGGCCATCTAGTTCTTGTTCTATTTCTCCAGAATACAACAGCAAGAACTGTGGATAAAAATCAGTGTTGTTGATTGAGGAAGACACTTGTTACAAATCTATCAGGACCTTTCACTGAAGCATAAACGAATATAATTACACTACACCAGATAGATCCGAAGTCACCTTGATTTGTTACGGACATCAGCTTTTTATTATATTCGCCGGGTCTGAAGCAATCAGGTTTATACATCGTAAAAGTATTTGATAAGTATGATATCTGGTTTATTAACTTGTTGGCAGTAATTTTAAAGTGACACCTTCACTAAAACCAAAACAAAAACAAAAACAAAAGATAAGATGAAAAAAGCAAATCAGGTCTTAACTCTAAAAAGTCTTCTATTGTTGACTCTATCAATTTCGACATTGATGGCTTGCGACACTCCAAAAAACGAGACATTAAAAGTAACTACAGTTGACTCGGTAGCCGCTAATATAAAAATGTACACTCTCGTGTGGGACGACATTATAAATAATAGGATGTTGGACAAGTTCAACGACAGCAATTTTACAAAAAACGTAGTACTACACGCCACCCCGACTAACGTAGTTGGTATTGATAGCGCAAGAGCCTATTATTCCAATTATTTGACAGGATTTTCTGAAGTTTCATTTACTATAAAGGACGTATTTGGAATGGGCAATAAACTTGTCAAACACTGGAACTTTACGGGTTCTCACACAGGCATGTTCTTTGGGATTCCAGCAACAAATAAAAAGGTCGACATAGACGGCGTTACTTTAGTTCGAATGGAAAATGGCAAAATTGCCGAAGAGAGAGACTTCCTTGACAATTTAGAATTTATGCAACAACTTGGAGTTATTCCAAGATAAACCAAAAAATTTTCGTTTTAGCCTGATAAAAACAAACACTGCCAAAAAAAGCAATTGCAAAAGCAGTGCTGGACAATGTACCATCAGCTATGTGCTACTATCGGCAGAGGTTCAGGCTCGACATTCAAAGTTCAGCTTATGGGACTCGCTGATAGATGTGGTACTAACAAAGGCAATATTTCATAGATTGAGAATACTTTACATGAAGTGCGTATCTCAACACTTCAAAAGATCCTTTGAGCAAAGTCTGGATAGCGAGCTTCAATTCAAAATGAAGTTTAGGAGATCTACGAAGTAGAAAGCCCTGCACTACAAAATCCTCAATCAAATGTTATATCTTTAAAATAAAAACAATATAAAACTAAGTTCCAAAGCTCACGGCGCAATTGATTATTTAGTAGTTGTATTTTTATTGCTTTCGCCTACTCTGTTTGGTTTGAAAGACATAACGGCTACATTTACCTATGTGTTAGCCGCAATTCATTTCTTGTTAACAATAACGACAAATTTTGAATTTGGATTAGTAAAAATTATACCCTTCAAGATCCATGGCATCATTGAATTGGTTGTTTCAATTGTTTTGATTGGTGTTGCTTTTTATCTGGGAAATCTTGAAGGGGAATTGTCCCGAAATTTTTACCTTGCATTTGGAATAGCTGTATTTATTACATGGCTCATAACCGATTATAAAAGTTCTTCGGTAAAATAAAACACTTCCGACACTACTAAAGAATTGTTTTTTGTTGACCACCTAATGATCCTTGGGGGGTTCGTGCAAAATTTGCTGTTGAAGGTTTAAGCGAAGGCTTGCATTATGAAGTGCGACCACTGGGTATTGATGTCGCAATAATTCAACCCGGTGCATTCCCTACTAACATTTTTGGTAAGTCAAAAACAGGTAGCGATGTTGCAGTTGCTGCCGCTTATGGTGAGCTTGCAAATGTGCCTGCACAAATTGGTGAAGGAATGGGTAAAATGTTTGAAGCTTTTCAACCTGATCCTCAATCGGTGGCTGACGCTATTGTACGTTTAATAAACACACCCAAGGGACAAAGACCTTGCTGGAGGCGCAGGCATATTTGCAGACGCATTATGGTGAGTATTTGAAGTATTATAGGCTCCTCCAATATCCTTGATTTCATCGCTCTGCCCCAGCGCCTTAATAGCTGCTGCCACCTCACCCTTAAACTTCTTCAAAACGAAATCGTAGATATGAATTTGATTCCGATGGCGTTGGTGCAAGCCTTTCAATCTTTACCTAACCGAGCCATGCTGTCCGTGATCTGATCCTACGGTATGCGACGGTGAGAACTACCGGGGATAAAATTAGTGATATTGTTTCGGAAGGTAATTTTTGCAAATCAATCAAGTCGTACTTCGGAAATCTATGCGCATGTAAGTCAGCTACATCAGGATAGATCCAACGTCCCTTTGATTGGTTAGCGAGGTATGTTGCTTTTGCTATATTCGTTGGGCCTGAAGCAATCATCCTTACAAAACCAAAGGGGTAGAGACGTGATAGAATCAGGGTTATAACCAAGTGCGTCATAATCGATTCTCACAGCATACACAAGTAAATCATGAATTCGAAAGAAAAAGTATTGCCTGCGTTTCTTACTGGCGGTGGTGAAATGGGAGAACAGATCCGATCGTTTGACTGGTCAAAAACTTCTTTAGGCAGTCCTGATACTTGGCCGCAAAGTTTGCGTATCGCAGTGCGTATCTTGCTGGATTGTCCTTTTGGTATGTATATAGCCTGGGGGAGCGAATATATTCAAATGTATAACGATGGTTATCGTCCTATTCTTGGAAGCACAAAACACCCGCAGGCATTGGGCATCAGCACACGCCAGACTTTTGCAGAAATATGGACTACTATAGGACCCATGTTCGAAGGTGTGATGCAGGGCATACCGATTGGCTTTCCGGATTTTATTTTGCACATGGATAGGAATGGTTTTCTGGAAGAGTGTGTATTTGATTTCTCTTACAGCCCTATTCGATTAGAAGATGGTGAAGTGGGTGGTGTGCTGGTGACCGTAATAGAAACCACTGAAAAAGTAAATAATTTTAAAAAATTAACAGAAAGCAACAACCAACTTAATTTCGCTATTGAAGCAACGGAATTAAGTTCATGGGACTATAATCCACTAACAAATCAATTTACTGGCAATACCCGACTTAAAGATTGGTTTGGCCTGCAGCATGAAGTGCAGATTGATCTTTCACGTGCAATAGATGTGATAATTGAGAAAGACAGGAATCGTGTTGCGGATGCTATACAAAATGCTTTGCAGTATCAATCGGGAGGGCTTTACGATATTGAATACAGTATCCTAAATCCTTTAACAAAACAGGAACGTATTGTAAGGGCCAAAGGAAGAGCATGGTTTGGAGATGATAAAACGGCTAACCGTTTTAACGGAACACTACAGGATATAACTGAACAGACAATTGCCAGAATAAAAATTGAAGAAAGAGAACAAAAATTCAGGCTTCTTGCCGATTCAATGCCACAATTCATTTGGACAGCAGATGCCAATGGAATTCTAAATTATTTCAATCAGTCTGTTTATAATTTCTCAAGCTTAAATGAAGAAGAATTAATAAAAGAAGGAGGATGGCTGGAAATCGTTCATCCTGATGAAAGAGAAGAAAATATAAAACTGTGGTTTGACTCAGTACGCAATGGTACTGACTTTAAGTTCGAACATCGCTTCAGGAGATATGATGGTGAGTTTCGCTGGCAATTGAGCAGAGCAAAACCCCAACTGGATGAAAATGGAAACATACAAATGTGGGTAGGCACAAGTACAGATATACAAGATCAAAAAGATTTTGCTGAATCTTTGGAAACTGAAGTACGAGAACGGACTGAACAATTGCAATTAATCACACTTTTAAGGCAGCAGAAAAAATTGCAAAATTCGGAAGCTATAAATGGAATATTACAACAGGTTCATTAGAATACTCTGATAATTTATTTCGTTTGTTTGATTGCGAACCGCAAGAGTTTGTTCCTTCTTTTGAAAATTTTTTATCATTTGTTCACCCTAACGATTTGCAGCAGGTAATCAAAAACGGGGAGGAAACAATGCAATCAGGTATTTTAGTAGAAACACCTTACCGCATTATAAGCAAAGCAGGAAAAATAAAACACATGCGTTCAAGCGGCAGTTTTACAGAACATAATACTAACAAAATTCTCATAGGAACAGTCCAGGATATAAGTAAAGACATTGAAGCTGCTGAAGAATTACAGCAAAAGAACTACGATCTTGAATTCACTAATGCCCAACTCGCATCATTTACCTATGCTGCAAGTCACGATTTACAGGAACCTTTGCGAAAGATCCAAACGTTTGCCAGGCGCATTTTAGAAATAGAAAAATTTTCAGCTAAAACAGAAGATTATTTTAACCGTATTATTTCAGCAGGTGAGCGCATGCAAAATCTTATTGTTTCGCTACTTGATTTTTCCCGTACAAATACCGCTGAACTAACTTTTTTGCCTTGCGATTTGAATACAATAGTTGAAGACTCAAAAAGCGAACTTCATCTGAGTATATATGAAAAAGAAGCAATCATAGAACATGAAAATCTTCCAACAATAAATGGAATTTGTATTCAACTTACCCAACTCTTTACAAATCTTATTGACAATGCTATTAAATATAGC
>JALYQL010000090.1 GCA_030855855.1 Bacteroidota bacterium
GTCCTGCAGCATAATATTAACGCCGGAGCCATTATACATTCTTCCACCGGCAAAATCCTGCGCCATCCAATTGTCACGGTGATTAGTGCGGCCTACATTATTATCATGAACAGGAAGATCGTCTTTCAATTCCGCGGAACAAACGAACGACTGCGCGATGAATGTTTCAATGGTTTCAGAAGGCATCCACACGGTTACACGATGGCTGTTGGGATTAGCATAAACAACTTCGTAAGCGGCCAGCTGATCGAGCACAAGCTGGTGCGGAATATCGGCGTAATAAGTAAACGTGATGCCGATGTTTCCGTTGGTGTTAATGGTATAAGCTGGAAAACCATTTGTAGCGAGCGCGTAGCTGAGCTCGAGATGCATTTTTTGTTTCGGTGTGATTTTGTAAACGCCCTCAATTGCAAATGACGAAGCAGAAACAGAAGTGGCGGAAGCAATGGAAGCGACATACGTTTGTGAAGAAACGTAATAGAGCAATTTTATTCCGGATGCTTCCAGTGCTGTGCGTTTTGTATTATCTGGAAGAGATGAAAAACGAATATGACGATAATAACGCCCGTTGATCGCTTCTGCGGAATCCGGCCAGAGATTTTGCAAAGGATTTTCTCCGATCGTGTGGACGACAGTTCCTGAGGAGAGGAATAATTCGAATTTCCGTTCAGCCTGCGAAAAAAGTGAAAGGGACAAAAAGAGGAATGGGGAGAAGAGTAGTGATTTTTTCATGAGCGGAGATTTGTGGGATCTCTAAGGTATAAATTTTTTCCCTGCTAAGTCTGTGTGTTCTGAGGAAAATCGGGGGATGTTTTTTTCTCGCAAAATTTTCAGAGTACGCAGAAAGTTCGCAGAATCACCTCAGCAACTGCTCAAAAAATCCACCAATCTCTTTTTCTTTGTCTACGAAATGGATTTCGAGGATCCATTCTCTTTTTTCGCCATTCAATCCGGGAAGGAACATATCCTTTTTATTTTTCGGGTGAATGTAATTGTCGAAGCTTCCGGGTTGTAATTTTTCATGCGGAAATCTGCCGACAAGATGGCCCGCTATTTTTCCGCCGAATTCCCAGCCGTATTTGTCTGCCAACGTTAATACATAAGCGAAAAGCTCAGCGCCCGTAACGCTTGTTTGCTGCGAGAACCATTTTTGTCCTTCGTGCCACGCCGATTCCACATCCGCGCTCAGCTTTTTCTTCAGGGGATTATTTCCGATCACATACGTTTTTCCGATGTCAGCTTCCCATTCTTCGAAGAGCGGACCGAAATCAAAAAACAAAATTTCATCGTCACGCAAAATAAGATCCGGCGGATTTTCATTGTAAGGAGAGAGCGTATTTTTCCCAGCCCTCACAATTCGTTTATGCCAGAATTTTTTTATTCTGAAAAGCTCTTTGGCTAATTTAAAGATTTCGGCATTGAGTTTTTTTTCTGTTTTACCGGGGATAATTAATCCACGCTCTTCAATGGCATGGAATAATTGCCAGGCTTTTTCTTCTGCTTCTGTTAATTGTTGGCGTGTTGTGTTCATTTCTGAAAATTAATCCCAAACCCATTCTTCTTTCTCAGGCAATTTCTTCGGAGCAAAATGTTCTTCAGGATATTGTTTGCGGATAAATTTTTTAGTCCATGGATTGAAGAAAATAAAGAAGCCAATTGTAATAAGAAGAATGGCATTGATGAGATAAACAGCATGCAAACCAAAAGACCAGAACAGCTCGCCGGCAACGCTGGAAATTGTTTTTACTGCATAGAGATCAAAGAAGTGCAGCCTTGAAATAGCAATAGTGAGAATGATTACAAAGAATGAGTTGAGCCAGAATATTCTATTTTTTATGCTTATCGTAAGTGAAATGGCGAAAGCAATTAAAGCAGCAATCACCCCTGCGTAGAACTTCGAAAGTATATAGTACATCATTCGGTCGCCGGTAGATAGTTCGTTGGGAACTAATTTGGTCAGAACATCAGATGAACCATCATAATACGTGAATGCTTCTAAAATTCCGATATCTGAAAGCATCGCTAATTTACGTGCGCCAAGGATCAAAAAAAGGGTTGCCAGCAATTGAATCAACATCAACCGCCAGTTTAATTTCGAAATGAATTTCCGGATTTCCATTCCATAGCAAAACTAAGGAAATTCCAGGTGTCAGATTAATTCGATTCAATGCGAACCACTCACTAAAAGCAGATTTGAAAGCAACAACAACCCACGTAATCTCTTTTGTTTCTGAGCCACTGTCCTGGTATCAGATACTTGACTAAGCGTGAGATGAAATAAATTTTTTATAACCATACTTTTTATATTCTTTGAATTTTTCCTTTTCCTTCCTGAGCTCATCTAATTCATTTTTGATTTGAATGCGATACCAAAGCTCAGGTTGTGTATGAGAAAAAGAGCTTAGTTTCAAAACGATATCGGGATTCAATTTTCTTTCTCCCGTTAAATATTTGTACAGATTAGTGTCCTTCATTTCAAATCCGGAAGCCAGTTCTTTTTGACTGATCTTTAATAATTTCAAATACAATCTCACAAAGTCAAGAATCCGCATTTCTCTTTCGACTTTTTCTTTTACGATATAATCTTCCATTAAATATTTAATAGAAAGAAACTCATTTCTAAGCTTTCTTTCCGGTGTTTGTTTTTTGGATTCGGCTAAAATGAATTCCCCGATCTTATTCATTTTAGGGACACTCCAGATTTCACTTTCTTTTAATCCTTTTGGAACTGAAGAATTTTTTTGTGTTTTTATTTTTGCGCTCATTATTGCAGATTTTAAGAATACGTTGTCCTGGATCATTATTTTAAATATTTTTCAATTAACGCTTCCCCATCTTCCGGTTTGATCAACATTGTTGTTTCTGAAAATTTTAATGCCTTATACTTTTTGCTATACAAAGCCATAAGCTTTAGTTGGTCATCTTTTGAAGTTTCCCGCACATCGAATGCCAGCCACCCTTTATAATCTCCTTTTCCTAACGTAAAGCTCAGCCTGCAGGCAAAGGCAATCAAGCATCCTCCCACTAAATCAAACAACCTGTTTTCTCCCTGGTTGTGTGGTGCAATTTCAATGAAAGCCATATAAGGTTCCTATAATTTAGCAATTATTCCTGGTTAAGAATGAATAGAGAATAATGCACCAAATAAACGGAACACATCTCCCCACAGATTCTCATAGAATTGGTAATTGGTAATCCGGTAATTGGTAATTATCAATTTTCTATCTTTGCGCCCATGCACGAAACCATCCTGATCCTTGATTTCGGATCCCAATACACACAGCTGATCGCGCGTCGTGTACGTGAGCTTAATGTTTACTGTGAAATTCACCCTTTTAATAAAGTTCCGCCACTTTCTCCACTGGTTAAAGGCATTATTCTTTCAGGCAGTCCCTGCTCGGTAAATGATAAAGACGCGCCAAACCCTGATCTCTCTGCTTACCGCAAGAAAGTGCCTGTTTTAGGTATTTGTTACGGCGCGCAATTGATGGCTAATCAGAATGGCGGAGAAGTGAAAGCTTCAAAACACCGCGAATATGGCCGGGCGAATCTCTCTCATGTAGATGATGTGGACCGTTTGTTCCGCGGGGTTTCTTCCAATTCGCAGGTCTGGATGTCGCATGCAGATACGATCACAAAAATTCCATCTGCATTTAAGATCATTGCCAGCACTTCCGATGTGGAGTTTGCAGGTTATGCAGTAGAAGGTGAAGAAACCTGGGGAATTCAGTTTCACCCTGAAGTGTATCATACCAGCGAAGGCGCGGCATTGCTTAAGAATTTTATTGTCGGAATTTGTCGTTGCAAGCAGGACTGGACACCCGGTTCTTTTATTAATGACACAGTTGCGGCCCTGAAAGAAAAAGTCGGCAATGATAAAATCGTCATGGGACTTTCCGGTGGCGTTGATTCTTCGGTGGCGGCTTTGCTGCTGCATAAAGCGGTCGGAAAAAATCTCTATTGCATTTTTGTAGATAATGGCTTGCTCCGTAAGGATGAATTCACCTCTGTGCTCGATTCGTATAAGCACATGGGATTGAATGTAAAAGGGGTGAATGCAAGCACACGTTTTTATTCTGAATTAAAAGGAGTTTCTGATCCGGAGACAAAACGTAAGATTATCGGCCGCATTTTTATCGAAGTTTTTGACGCAGAAGCAAAAGAAATTTCAGATGTGAAATGGCTCGGGCAAGGAACAATTTATCCGGATGTGATTGAATCGATTTCTGTGGGTGGACCGTCGCAAACTATTAAATCGCATCATAATGTAGGCGGACTTCCGGCGACGATGAAGATGCAGGTTGTGGAACCTTTACGATTATTATTTAAAGACGAAGTAAGGCGCGTTGGCGATGCTTTGGGCTTGGAACACAATATTTTACACCGTCATCCATTTCCTGGTCCGGGATTGGGAATCCGCATTTTGGGTGATGTGACGGAAGAAAAGGTACGCATATTGCAAGAGGCAGATAGTATCTTCATCGAAGGCTTGAAAAAACACGATCTGTACAAAACCGTCTGGCAGGCAGGAGTTATTCTTCTTCCTGTGCAAAGCGTAGGTGTGATGGGCGATGAACGTACATACGAAAACGCTGTGGCATTGCGGGCAGTTTCTTCAACAGATGGAATGACTGCTGACTGGTGTCATTTGCCTTACGAATTTTTAGGAAAAATGTCGAACGAGATCATCAATAAAGTAAAAGGAATAAATCGTGTTGTCTACGACATCAGCTCAAAACCTCCTGCGACAATTGAATGGGAGTGAAAAAAAATGTACGAATTATCCCCAAGGGACGCCTTCGGTGCGATTTACGAGGTGCGATTTTTTAAAGCAACAACAACAAACAACAACAAACAACAACAACAAACATCCCCCCCCACAATGAATTTCTCCCACAAATTTACTTCTTTATTTAGAATCGCTTTTGTGGTGATGGTGATGTTCTTGCCGGTTTCTTGTGTGGCGCAGAGAGGTGATGTGAAAAAATCGACGAAGACGGAGACGATTGAAGGGAAAAAATATTATTTGCACACGGTTGAAAAACAGCAGACACTTTACGCGATTGCTAAGGCGTATGATTTAAATGTGAATGATATTGTTGTTGAAAATCCGGATGCGCTGAATGGAATTAAGCCGGGACAAGTGTTGCGTATTCCTGCGCAGAAGCCTGTTGCTGTTTTTAAACCTGTGGTTGCGGATACAGGATATTTTATTCATCATGTAAAGGCAGGTGAAACTTTGTATGGAATTGAAAACCTGTATAAAGTTTCGCACGAGAACATTCTGAAATTAAATCCCACCGCAAAAGGAGGAATAAAAGCGGGTGAAGATTTAAAAATACCGGGCAAGAATCCGAATCCAAAAGTTATCGGAACAATTCCTGTGGCCGGACCTGATACGCTTTTCATCGAAAACAAAAAGGCGACTTATACAATCGGCCTGATGCTTCCGTTGCAGCTTTATAACGTAGATAATATTGACACGAAGCAAGGACGTGAAGGATTTCCTGCGAAGTCAAAAGCCGCTGTTGAGTTTTACGAAGGTGTTTTACTCGCCGTTGATTCCATGCGCAAGACCGGAATGAAAGTCAACCTCTATGTGTACGATATTGATGAAGGGGATTCTGTGAAAGTGCTGGAAGTTCTTAAAAAGCCGGAATTCAAATTCATGGATATGATTCTTGGACCATTAAGTCCGGCACCATTTTACGCAGTTTCCAGCTGGGCAAATGAGCATCACGTCGCAGTTGTTTCACCTGTTTCACCTGCGAATCGTGTTTTGTTCAAACGGCCTGATGCTTCCAAAGCTTTGCCTGCTTTGTCTACGCAGATGGAACAATTGGCTTCTTTTGTGGGAGAGCATCACAAAGCCGACAACGTGATCATGGTGACGAGCGGGAATATGAAAGAACAGGCTGCAGCCAATACATTTCGTATTAATGTGAGCAAATTGCTTTTCCCGGGAATGTCAGACACAATTAAAACGACAAGAGGAATTTCGGGACTAGAAGCGCTGCTGAAAAAAGACAAGAACAATATTCTCGTTATTCCATCCAACAGCCAGGCGTATGTAAGCGATCTTTTGCGTTCGCTGAATACGTTGTCTGACAAATACGTGATCACTGTTTACGGATTATCGGCATGGATGGGGTATGATAATCTTGATCTCGAGTATTTACAGAAGCTGCAATTTCATTTTGTGGCGCCTTACTTTATTGAATATGATTCCAGCGCGACGACAAAACGCTTTTTGTCAAAATACAATAGTACTTTTCATGGCGACGCAGGAATGTATGCGTTCAGCGGCTATGATGTAGGTCTTTATTATTTACAGGCGCTTAATATGTATGGCACAAATTTTTACCAGAAGCTTCCGGAAATAAAAGGCACGGGCTTGCAACAGGATTTTGATTTTTACAAAAGTGATGTGGAAAGCGGTTATGAAAATCGTGCGGTCAGAATAGTGCAGGTTGTAGATTACAGGCTTGTGCGGATAAAATAAATATAGATGCCGCTGACTAAAGAATTTATTTCCGATCAATTGATTTTGCTTCAGCAGAAAATTTGTCTTGCGCTGGAGCAGGAGGATGGCATAGGAAAATTCAGTGAGGAAAAATGGGCGCGGGAAGGTGGCGGTGGCGGACTAACCAGGGTTATCCAGCATGGAAATGTGATTGAAAAAGGGGGTGTGAATTTTTCTGCTGTGTATGGGGAATTGCCTGAAAATATTCAGCAGGCTTTAAAAATAACAGAAAAGGAATTTTACGCTACAGGTGTTTCCATTGTGCTTCATCCTATAAGTCCAATGGTTCCGATCATTCATATGAATATCCGTTATTTCGAGCTGGCGAACGGAGATTTCTGGTTTGGAGGCGGAATTGATCTTACGCCACATTACGTTGTTAAAGAAGACGCGGAGTGGTTTCACCAGCAGCTGAAAAACACTTGTGATAAATTTGATGAATCGTATTACCCGAAATTCAAAACCTGGGCGGACGATTATTTTTTTATTAAGCACCGTGGGGAAACACGTGGGGTAGGAGGAATATTTTTCGATCGCCTGAACAGCGGCCATGAAAAGGAGAAGCTTTTTGAATTTTTACTTGCCGTTGGAGAAACCTTTATACCAGTGTACACGCGTTTTATGCGGGAAAAACGCTCACTGGCTTATGGAGAGGCTGAAAAAAAATGGCAGCTTATCCGTCGCGGGCGATATGTGGAATTTAATCTCGTTTACGATAAAGGCACAAAGTTCGGTTTAGACACTGAAGGCAGAATTGAATCTATATTAATGAGTCTGCCTGAACACGCGGGTTGGTTTTACAATCACATTCCGGAGGCAGGAAGCCAGGAAGCAGCCACGTTGGAATTCTTAAAAAAAGGTATCAACTGGCTTTAGTCAGCGGCAACCGGTGCATCCTTTCCGATAACCGGAAGCCTCGCAAGGAAAACCTGTAAATAAATTTTTAATGAAAAATGCCCGGATATATTTCCGGGCATTTTGTTTTATAAAACAGTACGGTTATTTACACGATCATTTTCACATATTTGAATTTCCCCAATAAAATACAAGTGTTGAATGATGTAAAGGTAAAATAATCCCCAAGTGTGAAAATAAAATCCCGCAGAAAAAAAAAGATCACGCTATTATCCAAGATTTTTTTTTCTGTTTTAAAATATTTTTTTTGCCTGACCTATTTATTTTATAAAAGGAAATATATCGCCTGTTGTCTCTTGAAATCAGGTCTCCGCAGTTTTTGTGTCAGGATTCTTGTGCATTAAAATAATTTAAACGAACAGGAATTTGCGTGGATTTTTTTGTCTTAAAGTCCTGCTGGCACAATTCTTCGTTAGGGTATTACAGCAAATGCAAAATTGGAGATGTGGAAGGAGCAAGGTGAAGATGGAAAAGTGAAGAAAGAAAGGTGAAGCCAAAATACTCAAGAATTATTTCCTGTGGAACTTAACTAAAACAACAGATTATGAAACATCTTTTCCTTATTACTATGTTCCTTTTCATGGGGGTGAAATTATTTTCACAGAATGATAACCTGCATTTTATTCATTTCACGAACTATAATGTAGCCACAGACAAGCTGGTGCAGGAAGCGCTTAAAAGTGAGAACGTCACTTATACCTGTATTCCTTCCGGAATTCTTGCTATTCAATTTCTTGCAAACGATACTGATGGGGAAGCACGTATCGCCAGGCTGCTCAATAAAAAAGGCCTTGCGGATTCTTCATTCGAATTTGTTGTGCTTACGCTCGAAACTGCCGAGAGTTCCTGTGCCACTTACAGAAATCCCGAATAGCTGATTAATTTATTTATGAAAATAATACTACCATGAAAACAAAACTAACCCGGCTACTATCTATTTTGATTGTGTCGTTGCTGTCGGGAATTTATTCACACGCGCAGCTAACGGTAAATACATCACAAACGCCTTTGCAGCTTGCACAGCTCCTTACAGGTACTGGTGTGCAAATTCTTAATCCGCAGGTACACGGCGGAACTAATTCGTACGGAAAGTACAACGCTACCAACAGTAACCTGAACATTAATGAAGGTATTCTTCTTACTACCGGCCTCGCTACAAACGCGATTGGTCCGAATAATACAGGAAGCATGACCACTTATTTCGGGAATCCTGCTATTCCGGATACTTATCCGTTGCTCACAAATTACACAGGACGCACTATATATGAGTACTGCGAAATAGAATTTGATATTATCCCGCAAGGCGATTCGATCAGTTTTCCTTTTGTGTTTGGTTCGGAAGAATTCGAAGAATGGGTTGGTTCCCAATACAATGATGTGTTCGGATTCTTTATCAGCGGTCCTGGAATTGTTCCTGACCCGGGCGCAGGTATCTACAAGAACATCGCGCTTATTCCTAACACAAGCACACCTGTTACTATTAATAGTGTAAATCAAAACCTCAACACACAATACTACCAGAACAATAACAACGGCTCTTCTGTACAATATGATGGCTTTACCACGGGACTCATAGCAGTTTCCGCGGTTATGCCCTGCCAGGTTTATCACCTGAAGTTGATTGTTGCCGATGCTTCAGATAAGCTTTGGGATTCTGGTGTGTTTATCGAAAAAATTTCCAGCAATTCCGTTGCACTTTCCACCAGCACAGTTGGCGGAACTCCTTTTATGATTGAAGGTTGTAATCCCGGAACAATAACATTTACCCGTCCGAACGTAACTAATCTTCCGCTTATCGTTACTTACTGGATCGGCGGATCTGCAATTAATGGCACAGATTATCCATTGATCACTCCGGTTCCGAACGCTGTTGCCAAACATATTACCATTCCTGCCAACCAGGCATCCGCATCATTACCGATCAATCCATTCGCGGATAATATTGCAGATAATAATGAATATATAACAGTCTATCTCGGGAACCCGCTTTGTCCTTCGGTATTAGACAGCATCCGGTTTTATATACATGATTATCTCAGTGCATCCGTAGCTCCGCCTACGGCAACTATTTGTTCAGGAACATCAACGCAGCTTACTGCCTCAGGTGATGCATCAGCCTTTACCTGGACGCCCTCTGCAGGTTTGAATAATCCGAATATTCCGAACCCGGTTGCCACTCCATCAGTAACAACAACATATAATGTAACGTCAACGGTTGGTAGCTGCACAAGCACGCTTCCTGTAACAATTACAGTCAGTACTATTTCACTTTCATTTACGCATACGAATATAAATTGTTCAAATTCCGCTACAGGTACGGCAAGTGTGACCGCATCGGGCGGATTTCCTCCTTATGCATATGCCTGGACAGGCCCGAACGGATTTACCGCTTCCACTGCATCGATTTCTAATCTTGCAGCCGGAACTTATACTGTGGTTGTAACAGGGCAACAATCCTGCACAGCAACAGGCACCGTCACCATTACTTCATCACCTGCATTAACTGTAACGGCCGGTGGCAATATTTTCACGTGTGGATATAACGTTACATGTAATGGAGGAAGCAACGGTTCGGCAACTGCAACAGTTTCAGGTGGCACAGCTCCTTATACATATGTATGGAGCTCTTCACCGGTTCAGACCACTGCTACCGCAACAGGGTTGCCTGCAGGACCTGTTTCAGTAACAGTAACGGATGCAAACGGATGCACAAGCACTGCGACTGTTACATTAACACAACCACCACTTCTCACAGGTACGATCACCGCGCAGACAAATGTGCTTTGCTTCGGAAACGCGACCGGGTCTGCTACTGTAGCCGGCAGTGGAGGGGTGCCACCTTACACATATACATGGAATACAACTCCTGTACACACAGGTGCGACTGCATCAAACCTTGCAGCTGGCACTTACATTGTCACCATTCGTGATGCAAATTACTGCACACGTTTAGTAACAGTAACTATCACTCAGCCGGCAACACTATCTGCAACAATTACCGCGCAAACAAATATTACCTGCTTCGGTAATACAAATGGTTCGGCGACGGTTACAGTTTCCGGCGGCACAGCACCTTATACTTACAGCTGGAACACAACACCTGTGCAAACTACAGCAACAGCAACAAATCTTTCTGCTGGTGTTCGTGTCGTAACAGTTGCTGACGCCAACGGATGCACAAGAACAGCAAGCGTAACGATAACAGGACCTGCTTCTGCCTTAAACGCCACAATCAGCGCACAGACCAATATTTCCTGTTTTGCGAATAGCACAGGCAGCGCTACAATTTCAGTAACAGGCGGAACTGCTCCTTATACTTATAGCTGGAACACAATTCCGGTACAAACTACCGCTACTGCCATCAATTTACCTGCAGGAAACTATGCTGTTATTGCAACAGATGCTAACGGATGCCAGGCAAACGTTGCAGTTTATATTACCCAACCTTCTACTGGATTAGCAGCTTCGATCAGCGCGCAGACTAATGTTTCCTGCTTTGGAAATATAAATGGTTCGGCCACTGTTTCAGTAATCGGTGGCGTTGCGCCTTATACTTATAGCTGGAATACATCGCCTGTACAGACAACAGCAACGGCAGGCAATCTTGGTGCCGGTGGATATGTAGTAACAGTTACTGACGCCAATGGTTGCGTCGGAACAGCGAGCGTTACAATTACACAGCCAGCCTCCGCAATGAATGCTACAATCAGCGCGCAAACCAATGTTTCCTGCTTTGGAAATACAAATGGTTCTGCGACAGTTTCAGTTTCAGGCGGCACTGCACCTTATTCTTACAGCTGGAACACAACACCGGTTCAGACTTCCGCTACAGCAACTAATCTTTCAGCAGGAGTTCGTGTTGTAACGATTACTGATGGCAACGGATGCATAACGACAGCAAGCGTTACAATTACAGAACCTGCTTCCGCATTGAACGCTTCGATCAGCGCGCAAACTAATGTTTCCTGCGTAGGCAATACCGGCTCGGCGACAGTTACAGTTTCGGGCGGAACCGCACCTTATACCTACAGCTGGAATACCACTCCGGTTCAGGCATCAGCTACTGCAACTAATCTTAGTGCAGGAACTTATGTTGTAACAATAACTGATGCGAATGGTTGTTCTGCAACTGCAAGCGTGACTATTTTGCAACCGGCATCTACACTCAGCGCAACGATCAGTGCACAGACAAATATTTCCTGTTTTGGAAATCACAATGGTTCAGCAACAGTTTCTGTAACCGGCGGCACAGCTCCTTACACGTACAGCTGGAATACCCCGACACCACAGACAACAGCAACTGCTATAAATCTTGTTGCAGGAACATACATTGTAACTGTGACGGATGCTAACGGATGTGCGGCAACTGCGACAGCAGTCATCACCGGACCTTCAGCTACCTTAAACGCAACGATCACCGCTCAGACAAATGTCTCTTGTTTTGCAAGCGCGTCAGGAAGTGCTACAGTAACTGCAACCGGCGGAACAGGGCCTTACACTTATTTGTGGAATACAAATCCCGCTCAAACCACGGCGACAGCTATTAACCTGGCAGCAGGAACATACGCTGTAATTGTAACCGACGCTAACGGATGTCAGACCAGCGTTGCAATTTGCATTACAGAGCCAGTGTCAGGTCTGAGCGCTACAATCAGTTCACAGACAAATGCGGGCTGTTTCGGAAATACAAACGGCTCGGCAACAGTTGCTGTAACAGGTGGAACAGCACCATATACCTATAGCTGGAACACTTCATCAGTGCAGACTTCAGCTACCGCAGTCAATCTTGGAGCAGGCGTGTATGTTGTAACAATCACGGATGCGAATGGATGCACAACAACAGCATCGGTAACTATTTCTCAACCGGCAGCATCTTTAAGCGCATCCATAAGCGCACAGACAAATGTTTTGTGTGTTGGTAATACTACAGGATCTGCAACAGTTACGGTAACAGGCGGAACAGCTCCTTACACATATAGCTGGAACACTTCACCGGTTCAGACTTCTGCGACTGCAAATAATCTTTCTGCAGGTACTTACGTGGTAACAGCTACAGACGCTAACGGATGTTCTGTAACAGCTTCAGTAATTATTTTACAACCGGCAGTTTCGTTGTCCGCATCGATCAGCGCACAGACAAATATTACCTGCTTTGGAAATCAGAACGGCTCAGCTACTGTTTCTGTAACAGGCGGAACTGCACCTTATACTTATTCATGGAACACATCGCCAATCCAAACTTCAGCAACTGCTAATAATCTTGTTGGCGGAACATACGTTGTAACAATTACCGACGCGAACGGCTGCACAGCAACTGCAACAGCAACTATCACTGGTCCTTCTGCTGCATTAACAGCAACAATCACCGCCCAGGTAAATGTTTCCTGCTTTGCAAATTCTGGCGGCAGTGCCACAGTAGTTGCTTCTGGCGGCACCGGGCCATATACTTATCTCTGGAATACAAACCCGGCTCAGACCACGGCAACCGCTACCAATTTAACTGCAGGAACTTATGCAGTAATTGTGACAGATGCTAACGGATGTCAGACCAGCGCGGCAGTTTGCATTATGCAGCCAATGGCATCGCTTAATGTAACGATCAGTTCTCAGACAAATGTTTCCTGCTACGGAAATACAAATGGATCGGCTACAGTTGCTGTAACCGGCGGAACAGCTCCTTATACTTACAGCTGGAACACTGCCCCTGTTCAGACTACTGCAACCGCTACAAATCTTGGCGCAGGAGTTTATAACGCGACAATTACCGACGCGAACGGATGCTCGGCTGTGGTTTCAGTAACCATTACGCAACCGGCTGCTGCTTTAAGCGCATCAATCACAGCGCAGACAAATGCCAGCTGTTTTGGAAATAACAATGGTTCTGCTACCGTTTCTGTAACCGGTGGAACAGCTCCTTATACCTATTCATGGAACACTGCAACTGTTCAGACTTCTGCAACTGCATCAAATCTTTCTGCAGGAACATATGTTGTAACCGTTACAGATGCCAATGGATGTTCAGCGACTGCCACAGTCACCATTTCTCAGCCAGCTGCAACTCTGAGCGCGTCAATCAGCGCACAGGTTAATATAAGCTGCTTTGGAAATTCAAACGGATCTGCAACAGTAAGCGTGAATGGCGGAACAGCTCCTTATACTTACAGCTGGAGCACAACTCCGGCACAAACTTCCGCATCTGCCACAAATCTTTCTGCCGGTAATTATTCAGTAAGCATTACCGACGCAAACGGATGTACAGCGACTGCAAGTATCAGCATTTTCGGTCCTGCTGCTGCGTTGTCTGCCACTATCAGCTCTTCTTTTAATGTTTCCTGCTTCGGCGGAGCAAACGGAAGCGCAACAGTAATGGCAACCGGTGGAACAGCTCCTTATACTTATACATGGAATACTACACCTGCACAGTCAGGTGTTACCGCAAGCAATCTTGGTGCAGCAACTTATGTAGTGACTATTACAGATGCTAACGGATGTTCTGCAGCAGGAAGTGTTACCATTTCCCAGCCAGCTTCAGCCTTAAGCGCATCTATCAGCGCCCAGGTAAATGTCAGCTGCTTTGGAAATACAGATGGTTCTGCAACAGTAGCGGTAACCGGTGGAACAGCTCCTTATACTTATAGCTGGAATACATCGCCTGCGCAGACTTCTGTAACTGCAGCAAATCTCGGTGCAGGAGTGTATATAGTGAACATTACGGATGTAAACGGATGTTCTGCAAGTGCAAGCGTTACTATTACCCAACCTGCTGCTGCACTAAGCGCATCAATCGGCGCTCAGACAGACGTAACCTGCTTCGGAGGTACAAACGGCTCGGCAACAGTTTCAGTAACCGGCGGAACAGCTCCTTATACCTATTCATGGAATACCAGTCCGGTTCAAAACACTGCAACAGCTTCCAATCTTGGTGCAGCGGTTTATACTGTAATGGTAACTGATGCAAATGGCTGTACTGCTTCTGCAACTGTCACTATTTCGCAGCCGGCGGCAACTTTAAGCGCTACAATCAGCGCGCAGGCAAATGTGAATTGTTATGGTAATTCCACCGGATCAGCTACAGCTTCTGTAAGCGGTGGAACAGGTCCTTACACTTATTCCTGGAATACTTCACCGGTACAGACTACTGCAACAGCAAGTAATCTGGGTGCAGGAACTTATCTAGTGACTATTACAGATGCCAACGGATGTTCTGCAACAGCAAGTGTTACTATTTCTGAGCCATCCATTCAACTTGACGCATCTGTTACGTCACAGACCAACGTCAGTTGTTTCGGAAACACAACAGGATCTGCAACAGTTACTGCATCAGGTGGAACTACTCCTTATACTTACATATGGAACACACCAACACCGCAGAACGGTCCGACAGCAACAAACCTTTCTGCAGGTAATTACATGGTGAATATTACCGATGCAAATGGTTGCACTGTTACAGTGATCGTAAATATCACACAACCAGCTGGTGCTTTGAGCGCCTCAATCAGCGCACAGACAAATGTTATTTGCTTCGGCGATAACACCGGATCAGCAACCATAGCTGTAAGCGGCGGAACAGGTCCTTATACTTACAGCTGGAGCACACAGCCCGCACAATTATCAGCCACAGCAAGTAATCTTGCCGCAGGTACTTATGTAGTGTTCGTTGTTGATTCCAATAACTGCTCTACATCCGTTACAGTTGTCATAACAGAGCCATCCGCTCCGATCAGCGCAGCTATAACCGCGCAGTCCGGTGCATCCTGCTTTAATACAGCAACAGGTTCTGCAACAGTTTCTGTAAGCGGCGGAACAGGTCCTTATAGTTACAGCTGGAATACTAGTCCGGTACAAACCGGTTCTACTGCTTCAAACCTCGCTGCGGGAAATTACACTGTAACAATTACAGATGCTAATAACTGTACATCGACAGCTACTGTGAGCATTTCACAACCGGCAGCCGTACTCAGCACAAGCATCAGCTCACAAGTTGATGTTACCTGCTTCGGTGGAAATACAGGAAGCGCGACAATCAGTGTAGCAGGAGGAACAGCACCATATACTTACAACTGGTCAACTTCACCGGTTCAGACAGGAGCAACAGCTACTAATCTTTCAGCTGGTTCTTATACAGTAGCCGTCGGAGATGCAAATCAGTGCTCAGCTTCTATTTTGGTAACTATCACACAGCCGGCTTCTGCACTTTCCGCATCGATCACATCTTTTGTTGATGCAAGCTGCTTTGGCGGAAATGGATCTGCAACAGTTACCGCAACAGGTGGAAGCGGCTCTTATTCGTACAGCTGGAATTCTACACCGGTACAAACTGGTGCAACCGCATCAGGATTGCCTGCAGGTTCTTATATAGTAACAGTTACTGATAATAACGGATGCACAACTCCTGCTACGGCAACTGTGATTATTTCACAGCCTTCAGTTGCATTGGATGCAAGCGCTACAGTTTCACTTTACAACGGAAGCAATATTTCCTGCTTCAGTACAAATGACGGATATATTAATACTTCTGTATCCGGTGGAACAGCGCCATATACCTACTCATGGACGGGACCCGCTTCGTTCTCTTCTACAAGTCAGAATATTTCAGGACTGGTAGCAGGAACTTACGTGCTCACTGTTACAGATGCGCAAGGTTGCAGTTTCATCCTTACACAACAATTAATACAACCAGCTTCTGCACTTGCATTCACGTCAACGGTCACTGCGGCAGGATGTACATCATCCAGCACCGGTGCAATTGACATTATAGTAACAGGCGGAACAACTGCTTACACTTACTCATGGTCTGGCCCTGCCAACTTTTCTTCAACTTCAGAAGATATCAGCGGACTTGGCGCGGGTGTGTATGTTGTCACTATCACAGATGCAAACGGATGTATGGTTTCGGATTCGATCAACGTAACACAACCAGCTCCAATGGTAATTACTACCATGAAATCTGATTACAACGGATTCAACATCGCGTGTGCAGGCGGCAATAGCGGCAGCATCGACGTTACTGTAATTGGCGGAACACCGGGTTATACTTACACCTGGAACGGACCAAACGGATACACTTCCGGTTCCGGAGACATCTCAGGATTGTATGCTGGTAACTACACATTGACAGTTACGGATGCAAATGGTTGTGCTGTCTCTATCGAAGATTCGCTGACAGAACCAAGCAGGATGTTGGCACTGTTTACTTCATTGGATGCTAACTGTTCCACAGCCGACGGAATCATTGCAATGGATATCCTTGGTGGTACAGGCACTTACTCCTGCCTCTGGTCTACAGGCGCAACACAAACCATGATTTCAGGTCTTACCGCCGGCTCTTACATCGTGACTATCACAGATGGAAACGGTTGTACAATGGTTGACACTGCTTATGTCGGCAGCGCTTCCTATCTCGCCGCTACTTATGTTGTGACAAATCCAACTTGCAGTGCAACTGACGGAGCAATCATGATTACAATTACAAATGGTAATGCTCCATTCACCTATGCATGGTCGAACGGAGGAACCGGCAGCAGCATCTCTGACCTGTCAGGCGGCTCTTACAGTTTCACAGTTACAGACAGCTCCGGATGCGCTATCACCGATACAATCCAGGTGACTGCTGCGGCTCCGATCGTACCAGTTGTGACCGGCTTTGTTTACACGAACGGCCATAACATCAGCTCGATCGGTGGAAACGATGGCTCGATAGACCTTGAGGTAACCGGTGGCAGTGCGCCATACACTTACGAATGGTCGACCGGTGCAACAACAGAAGACATCAGCGGATTGAGCTCAGGACAGTATTCTGTAATTGTGATTGATTCTGCCGGATGTTCTGCAGAAGTATTCATCACGCTCACAGAGCCGATTGATCTCCTGATGCCAACCGGTTTCTCACCAAATGGTGACGGGTCAAACGATTACTTCGTGGTTCAGGGCCTTGATAATTTTGCAACAAATCATATCGAAATCTATAACCGTTGGGGCAACGTGGTTTACGAAACAGATAATTACAATAACAAATGGCAGGGCGTATCCAACAGAGGAGATGCGCTTCCGGATGGAACTTACTTCGTGATCCTTGAGGTTAACGGAGGAGATATCAAACTTAACAGCTATGTAGACTTACGCCGATAATCATGAAAACGAAAAATTATTTCACCCGAATCTTAGTCCTGCTTTTATGCGGGGCGCCACTGATACTCTCTGCGCAACAGGATCCAATGATCAGCCAGTACATGTTCAGTGGACATTTTCTGAACCCGGCGTATGCCGGAAGTCATCCCTACTCAAACATTACACTGCTTGGACGTAAGCAGTGGGTAGGGATGGACGGAGCACCATTTACAAGTTACCTCAGCTTTGATATGCCGGTAAAGAAAAAGCACATCGGAATCGGAGGACTGCTCAGCAATGACCAGATAGGGGTAACAAAACGTACGCAGGTATCCGGAACATTCTCTTACCATTTGCATCTTTCCGAGAAAGCACGTCTTTCCGTAGGTTTGTCAGCAGGAGTGCAATTTTACAGCGCAAAATTATCAAAGCTTACAGTGTGGGATACCGAAGACCAGGTTTTCACTTCCGACATTGCCGGTAAAGTTTTGCCAGTTGCGGGCGCGGGATTGTACTACTACACCAAACGTTTTTACGCAGGCTTTTCCATTCCGAATGTGCTGAGCTATAAAGAAGGAACTGCATTATACATCAGCGGAATCAATGCAGCGCGACTGGAACGTCATTATTTCGGAACAATAGGTTATGCTATTCCGATCAATGCTAACCTTGATATCAAGCCTTCAATTCTTGTGAAAGCGGTTCCCAAAGCGCCGGTGCAGCTGGATTACAATCTCCATTTCTTCTTATACAAAACTCTCTGGCTCGGCGCTTCTTACCGAATGGGTGATGGAATGATCGGAATGGTGGAATACCAGGCAACAAAAAATCTGCGGATCGGTTACGCGTATGATATGGCGTTTACCAATTTGCGGAATTACAACAGCGGATCACATGAGATAATGCTTGCATGGGATTTTATAAAAGACGATGGCATTCGTTATAAATCTCCACGCTTCTTTTAATACGTAAAGTCATGAAAACGAAAATATACTTATTTGTACTTGCAGTTTCAATTGCAATTGGCTGTGGTAATAAAATAATGAAAACAGCGAACTCTAATCACCGGAGCTCTAAGACGCTGAAAGCCGCCAACTCGCATCACAAGAGTGAAAATTATGCTACTGCGGCAAAAGATTACGAAAAAGCGCTCGCCGAAAATCCTTCTGCCAATAATCCGAAAGCGATGCTTGATCTTGCTGATTGTTATTATTACATGAACAGGTACGCGGATGCCGAAAGATGGTATAGCAAAGCTATTTACTCATCAGAAGCAACTTCGCTCGACAAACGCCATTATGCAGAAGTCTTAAAAGCACAAGGCAAATGTGAAGAAGCAAATACATGGTTCAATGCTTATATCAAAGAAGTGCCTTCCGACGCTATTGCAAAGAACATGGTGGAATCATGCAGGACTGCAAAAGTTCCTGCGTTTTCTGATTCATTGTATGCCGTTAATCAAATTGATTTCGGATTTGTCGGTTCCAGCTTCAGCCCTTCACGGTTCGGTAACCAGCTGTTTGTAACCGCGTCGACACCGAATCGTCCGGGTGCACCGGTGGATGAAAGGACAGGCAAAGGATTCCTTGATCTTTATCTTGTTACAATTAAAGATGACAGAGCTACTCTTGGAGAACCAATCGCAAATTCCGACAGCTCAGTCGAAGTACCGGATAACAACGGAACAATCACAGACGTGAAAGTAAATTCAATGAGCGAAATCAATACTGATTATCATGAAGGTGCCGCGATCATCTCTCCTGATGGAAAATTACTTTTATTCACACGCAGCAAACTCCAGAAAAACAATCAGCCTGTAAAGTCACTTGACGATGAAAATCACCTTGAGCTATGCTCTGCTGAATTGGTAGGAGACAAATGGACAAATATTACTCCGCTTCCTTTCAGCAAAAAAGAATATTCATCAGGCCATCCGGCAATGACTTCTGATGGCGAACGTGTATTCTTCATTTCCGATATGCCCGGAGGTTATGGCGGAACTGATATTTATTATACCGATTACCAGAAAGGAAACTGGGGAAGGCCTGTAAACGTGGGCGCACCGATCAACACTGCCGGCAATGAAATGTTTCCATCGATACATAAAATAGAAAATGGAAAAGACATGCTTTATTTTTCATCCACAGGACTTCCTGGTGACGGAGGACTTGATGTTTTCCGTGCAGAAATTGAAAATAAACTGCCTGGAACGCCTGTACATTTAGGCGCTCCTATCAACAGCACGTACGATGATTTCGGAGTGTGCTACAATCCTGATGGTGTATCGGGGTATTTTTCCAGCAACCGCGGAAATAATGAAGGAACAGATAATATTTACGCCTTCAGAAGAAAGCCGACCAATATCTTTATAAAAGCAAGAGTAGTGTATAAAGAATCGATGCAGCCTGTTCCGCAAACGGGTTTGGAAATTACAAACGGAAAAACATCCGAAATGAGAAGTTTGACAACGGACAATAAAGGAATCGTGATTTACAAAGCCGATTCCCTTACAGCCTACAATTTTATCGCGACAAAAGAAGGCTACATTACCGGGTTCGAAACGGTCATCACACCAGGTTTCCGCGGAAAGTTGAATGATACGATTGATGTTACACTTTATCTCGACGGCATTGTGCTCAACAAAGCTATCCGCATTGAGAATATTTATTACGATTTTGACAAATCCGCTATTCGTCCGGATGCAGCCATCGAGCTTGATAAGCTGGTGCGTATTATGAATGACAATCCCGGAATTTCAGTAGAGCTTGGCTCACACTGCGACAGCCGCGGAAACTATGAATACAACGACGCACTTTCACAACGCCGTGCGGATGCAGCTATTGCATACATTATTTCGCAGGGAATCAGCGCAAGCCGGATTACGGCAAAAGGGTATGGCGAAAGAGTATTGCTCAACCAATGTTCTGATAATGTCAAATGTTCACAAGAAGAGCATCAGTGGAACAGAAGAACTGAATTTAAAGTAACCGGCAAGGGAATAGATTTAAAAAGTGAACGATAAATTTTAAAGCTTGTTTTTTTATCGGGCGGGTGGGGAAGTAATTAATTTCCCTCCCGCCTTATTTTTGAATTTACTTCCTGTGCATTGAGCAATTACAACCGCTGCCTTTAAAAGATGCAGACATTTTATTCACAAACTTGCATATCAAGTACTTAATCACTAAGTTTGTTAAACATCTTTCATAACGGCAAATCATGAAACGACTACTTACTATCTCCTTATTTGTATTGACAGCCACGCTTGGATTCGCTCAATACAACCATGTACAATACGCGCCAAACGGCACTAAAATTCAGGAAGGGCAATACAATGCCAATCCCGGTATTTTGCCCGGCGATTCCAAAGAAACCATCGCCCAGAAAATGGGACTCGTTTATAAAACCGGAACATGGAAATACTGGTTTGAAAACGGACAGCAGCTTGCAGAAGAATTTTACACAACCACAGGCGCATTTACCGGAACATGGAAAACATGGGAAATTAACGGCCACCTTGCTTCTGAAATAAATTATAGCACAGGAACAGCAGTGTATTACCATCCAAACGGCACCAAAGCGGAGGAAGGAACAATAAACAACTCCAATCTGCGCACAGGTGCCTGGAAAGGCTATCACGAAAATGGCCAGTTGAATTACACAGGATCATGGTCGGCAGCCGGCAAAACAGGTACATGGACATTTTACGATAATAACGGCAATGTTTCCGCAACAGAACGCTGGAGCAATGGCGTAATGAGCAACTAAAAAACATTTTTTCTTACCGAAAACGTCTTGCATTTCTGCAGGACGTTTTTTTTATGATGTAACTTTGCCGTTGTTATCTGCACGCATGACAAAAAAAGAACGTTTTGAAAATGTAATTGTTTGGTTCAGGGAAAATGTGCCTGTTGCCGAAACTGAGTTGCAGTATAAAAATCCGTATCAGCTGCTTGTCGCGGTTATTCTTTCGGCGCAGTGTACCGACAAGCGGGTGAATATGGTCACGCCTTCCTTATTCGAACGTTTTCCGGATGCAGAAACGCTGGCTGCCGCTTCTTCCGACGAAGTTTTTACTTATATCAGAAGTATTTCTTACCCGAATAATAAGGCAAAACATCTTGTCGGAATGGCCCGGATGCTGGTGGAAGATTTTAAAAGTATCGTCCCCGACACCATTGAGGAATTAATAAAGCTGCCTGGCGTAGGGAGAAAAACGGCCAATGTGATCGTCTCCGTCGTATATGACAAGCCCGCAATGGCCGTCGACACGCACGTTTTTCGTGTTTCTGCAAGAATCGGGCTGACCACGAACGCGAAAAATCCCTTACAGACAGAGCTGCAGCTGGTAAAATATATTCCCGCAGAACACCTTGCCATTGCCCATCACTGGCTTATCCTGCACGGTCGTTATATTTGCATCGCACGCAATCCCAAATGTGAGATCTGCGGGCTCAGGCCGTGGTGCCGCTATTATGAAAAACTTGTAAAATCGGGCTTTGTCATCCTTTAGATTCCATTCCACGGACAAAACCGGTCACTGGTCGGAATACAGCCATTGTTTTTCTTTTATTTCCTTTTTTTGTTAATAATCATGTCAATATTTAGCCGCCGGTTAGTATAATGGATCAGATAAGTTTTGTAAATTTATCTATTATAATTACCGGCCTCCGATTGGCATTGGGTTCCGGGGCATGAAACACTGATTAAAAAATATTTCTGAAACCAAAAACACATGAAGCAAAACCTACTCAGGCTTTTGATTTTATTTGCTGTCTTCCTTGTTGGTGCGCGTGAGGCACGGGCGTGTCATGGCGTTACACTTGTAGGATTTTCAGCAACTACAAACGGCTCAAGCGTTACTGTTAATGGCAGTTCAGATGGGGCTACCTGCGGATGCGGACCTTATTACATGGAAGTCGAGCTCGCTTGTTTTTCCACGGCTAACTTTACCGGTAATGCTCCAGCATGCACAGCAGCAACCTGGAATACTTATCCTTGGTACCGCTCTCTGCTGAATGTTCCGAATTATACGGCTGCTGCCGGATGGCCCGACAACTGTGTCGTGGAACCTTATTCGCCCGTGACCATTCAATTTACTGATCTTTGCGGCGGAACTCAATATGTGCTTCGTGCGCGCGAACGTGTATGCGGATCAGGAAGCGGCGGACCATGGTCGGCAGTTTATACATTTACAACTCCCGGTACACCACCAAATTTTTTCCTCACAGCAACAGCTACACCACCATCCATATGCGTAGGACAGCAATCCACTCTCAATGCGGTGATCAATGGAAACGGCGGTTGCGGAACCGGTAATCCTATCTTCACCTGGAATCCGGGAAACCTTTCCGGGCAAACTGTAATTGTAAGTCCAGCTGTTACCACAGTATATACAGTAACTGTGACCGGCGGATTTGTAGCATGTTATCCTGTTCCTCCTGTAACAGTAACAGTAACTGTTGTTCCGCCTCCTACAGCCGGAACTGCAAGTGTCTCGCCTCCCACGGTCTGCCAGGGAGGATGTGTAACATTGACATTGACTGGTTCAAACGGAAGTATACAATGGCAATCTTCACCCAATGGAATAACGTGGACAAATATTGCGGGCGCCACTACAACTCCTTATCAATATTGTCCGGTGAACGCTGCGATGTTTTTTCATGCCGTGGTGAGCGGCTCGCCCGGTTGCGGATCTGCTACTTCGAATACAGTTTCCGTTGGGATAACGCCCGTTCCCACATTGACAATTAATCCGAGCGCACCTTCCATTTGTATCGGACAATCTGTAACGCTTACAGTGTCGGGAAGCAGTGGCTATACCTGGACGGGCCCGAATTCGTATACAGCAACAGGACCGAGCATCACCATTTCGCCGACTGTAACAGGTACATATTCGGTTTCCACTTCCGGTCTGTGTCCTGCAACACGAACAGTGGTTGTCACTGTAAATCCATTACCGGTAATTGTATTTACCCCGCCGAATCCTTCTATCTGTTCCGGATCTTCTGTTACAATCGATGCCGGTTCATCTGCAAATACATATACCTGGGTTCCGGTTACAGGAATAACTTATTTATCAGCATCGCAGGATTCCGTTTCTGCGGCGCCGCTTACTACCACAACCTATAATGTAACTTCAGTTTCGCCTGCCGGATGTACCGCAAGCTCAAACGTTACTGTTACTGTCAATACTATTCCCGCTCTCATCCTTTCCGATACAGCCATCACGGTTTGTCCGAATACAACAGATACTGTTTCGATCAGCGGTGCGAATACCTATACATGGAATACAATGACCGGGGTTACGTTCATACAGCCGGATGGTTCGCAGGTGGAGTTTAATCCGCCAGCTTCTGCAACGTACACCGTTACCGGAACATCAAGCGCGGGTTGTGTGGATTCTGCGACCGTGAATGTTACTGTGGCAAATAATATTGTAGTGGATGCGGGATTACCAGACAGCATTTGCCCGGGAACTTCTATCGGACTGACCGCAACCGGCGGAACGAATTATTCATGGACCTCAACACCATTTGCGATGATCGTGAACGGTAACACTGCTACACCAACAGTCACTCCGACGGTCACCACAATATTTACCGTTAACGTTTCCAACCAGTTTGGCTGCACAGGTCTTGACAGCGTGACAATAATTGTTAGAAGTCTGCCGTCAGCAAGCGCGGGTTCTGATACTGCTATTTGTGTTGGCGCTTCTACCGATTTGACTGGAAATGGAAATGGCAATTACAGCTGGACAGGATCTAATATTACGAACGGATCTGCCACATCAACTCCGACAGTAGCGCCAACAGGAACTTCAGATTATATACTGACGATGACAGACGCATTTGGTTGTGTGAATACAGACACGGTGAATGTCCTTGTGCATAATTTACCTGCAGCGGGCGCAGGAGCCGATCAGACCATCTGCGGAAATAATTGCGCAAGTCTTCTTGCAAGCGGCGGAACACAATACAGCTGGCTGCCCTCCGCAAATTTATCAAGCCCGAACACTGCAGCAACGCAAGCATGTCCGGCTGCATCATTAACCTACACGGTAACTGTTACGGATGCATTCGGCTGTGTCAATACAGATTCGCTTGATATCACAGTAGCTCCTGCATTGACAGTTGTCGCTTCTCCAAATGCTTCTATCTGTCCCGGAAATTCAACTCCAGTTTCAGCAACACCAGGCGGTGGAAACAGCGGGCCATATTCCTACGCATGGGCGCCTGCGGCTGGATTAGCAAGCACAACTTCACAAAACACCACTGCTACTCCTGCGACAACCACAACCTACACAGTAACTGTGACTGACAATTGCGGATCGATCGCAGTAATTGATTCTGTCACCGTAACTGTTTTCCCGTCACCGGTTATTAATGCTACGCCATCCGTCACTTCCGGATGTTCGCCTGTATGTGTCGACTTTACAGGAATTTCAAATCCGGCTGCAGCATCCTGCACGTATGACTTCGGCGATCAAACCACTTCGAATTTGTGCATGGCCTCACATTGCTATGCAACAGCCGGATCTTATACCGTGATCTACACCGTTACAGATGTGAATGGCTGCCCATCAACTATTACTTACCCAAACATGATCACTGTGCATCCTAATCCTGTTGCAGGATTTACTCTTACTCCGCAGACAACCAGCATTCTTAATCCGGTGATCGGGGTTACGCCAATCTGTACCAGCTGCGACACCACGACTTATACAATGGGTGATACTTTGTCTTCAACGATCACGAACAATGTTACGCCGTTTAATTTTGCATACACCTGGCCGGGCACTTATATCATCTGGCAGTACGCGGTGAATCAATACGGCTGTCGTGATTCGGTATCGGATTTTGTAGTAATTGAGCCGGACTGGTCATTCTTCGCACCGAATGCGTTCACACCAAACGAGGACACGCACAATGATATTTTCTTCGTTTTCGGAGAAGGAATAGACAATTCTACTTTCCAGCTCATCATTTACGATCGTTGGGGCAAACAGATATTTGTTTCAGACGACATGAATAAAGGCTGGAATGGAAAAGTAAATGGCGGAAGCGATCTTGCGCAGATTGATACGTATGTATGGAGCTGCCATTTCAAGGATAATAAAGGCGACCCGCATAAATTTGTCGGGCACGTTTCGCTGATACGCTAAATAAAAAAAATAAATTCAAAAAAGGTTTTCATTCATTGGAAACCTTTTTTGTTCCTGATATGAAACACATAGTACTGACCTTTATTTTTTTTCAAACTGTTCTGCTTTGTGCGGCATCACCTTCATTGCGCCGGGAATTGTGCTTTGAAGAAAATGCAGGAAGAGTAAATGGCCAGGATCATCTCATCCGTTATTTTTTAAGATCAGCTTTGGTCGATTATTATTTCTGGGACGGTGGATATTCTGTTGTCAGGAAAGCGGAGAATGGAAGTCTGACGCGTGTGGATTATTCTTTTCAGGAAAAGCAGGTTCCCGCCGCACTTGATTTTATTGGAACACAGCATTTTTATTATGGAAATTCTGCTCAAACACGTTTCAGGAAATTCAATAAAATCAGTTACACATCAACCGGATTCACATGGGAGTTTTTTGTTGAGCATGATTCACTCATAAAAAAACTCACCATTTTCGGTCAGCATGAGTCGTCCGTATTTCCTGTAATAATAACAGCCAAAGCCGGTGAAATTCAGCTGAATATTCACTACAAAGAGGATAACGTTCCGGAAACGTTGCGTTATGCGAATGTCACTGCAGCTTCTTCTGTGCTTGAATGGATCACTTACCTCGGAGGTAATTCTTCCGATGAGCTTTTCGGTATCGCATTGACCAACGATAGCGGAGTAGTGGTGACAGGAAGAACTTCAAGCGCCAATTTTCCGGTTACTCCCGGTGCTTACCAGGATACTTTCGGGTTGAACTATGATGCCGTTATAACACGTTTTGATAAAGACGGAAATTGTTTGTGGTCGACATTTTACGGCGGAACAAATTTCGACGGAGCTTACCAGGCGATTACACTTGATTCTGTTTTTGTCATTGCCGGAATGAGCAGCAGCACCGATCTTCCAATGATGAACGCCACACAAATCAGCAACGGGGGAAGCTACGATGCGTTCCTGCTTATGTTGAATGATTCAGGCCAGCTGGTGCGTTCGACTTATTATGGTGGCGGCGGCAGCGACCAGGGTCTCTCGATCGCGAAAGGAAATGCTGGTGAAATTGTGCTCGCCGGTTCTTCTACTTCCACAAATCTGCCGTTCACAAGTACAGGTTATCAAGCCACAATGGCCGGAATGATCGACGCTTTTATAGCTGTGCTTGATGATTCATTCAATATACAATGGTCGAGCTACTATGGCGGAGCCAGCGTAGAAGATATTCATACCGTAACAGTTACTCCGCTGAATGAAATTGCTTTTGCCGGCGCAACACGCAGCTTTGATTTCCCTGTTACAGCAAATGCATATCAATCCGGATTGTTGAATCAGCCCGACAATTACATTGTAAAATTCAGCATCACGGGTGCGCGTTTGTATGCAACTTTTTTCGGCGGAACGAATACCGAAGACGCGAATGCAATTGTCGGCGATGAAGAAGGAAATTTATACCTCACCGGTTACACCTACAGCGCGGATTTCCCTACGCAGGGAACAGTTTTTCAGCCAGCAATTCTCGGACAAAGCGACGTCTACGTCTCACGGTTTGATTCTACCGGTCAATTGGTGTGGTCGACATTTGTCGGTGGAGGCGGGCAGGATATAGCATGGGGAATGTATCGTCTCGGGAAATATCTTTTCATCTGCGGACAAACAGAAAGCGCCACATTCCCCGTGAGTGCAAACGCGATTCAAGCGGTCTACGCCGCAAACACTGACGGCTTCGTGATCAAGATGGACACAGCAGGACAGATGATTTCCGGAACATTTATGGGAGGCAATGGAGTAGACGCTTTGCTCGCAATGGTTGTTGATGCAGATACAAATGTTTTTGCCTGTGGAAATACATACAGCACCAATCTTCCTCTTACTTCAAACCCATTCCAGGCAACAAACGCGGGCTCAGGAGATGGTTATGTAGTCAAATTCGGCATGAGTGAAGAATTGATTTCGACGGCTGTAGCTCCAACAAATAAAAATGCCACGTTATTGCTGTATCCGAATCCTGCCGAAGATTTTCTTATGATAAATTTGATCGATGGCAATTCTATTACTCAAATAGAAATTTTCGATGCATCCGGTAGAGTAGTGAAGCGTTTGAATGTCGGGAATGTTTCTTCAATTTACACCGGTGATCTCGAATCAGGAATATATTTCATCAAAATACTCGATGGCAGTGCTCATACACATACGCTTCGTTTTATAAAGAAGTAACCCTTCTTTTTCCCTTGACCGGCATTTTCAAGTTACAAATAAAAAAAATCCCCGCACATTAAAACACATGCCCAGCCATATCACAGAAAATTTAGTAATCCGGTAATTAGTAATCCGGTAATTGGTAATCCGGTAATTGGTAATCTGTAATCCGTCATCTGTAATCCCTAATCTGTAATCCCTAATCAGCTAATCCTCCTATCTTTGAAAAATGGCAATAGACAAAACCAACGTTCGTTTTATTTTCGGAATCATACTCATTGTTTGCGGGTGGGTGATCTGCTTTGATCTGTTTATGCTGGTATTCGGCATTTCATTTTTTATGCTGGGGACCATTCTTGTTTTGTTTTCAAAAAAATCATGGCTGATCAAAAGTCTGGTTGTCGGCATTCCGATCATTCTGTGGTTTGTAGGATTTAAATTACTGCTCGATATTGTCAATAAAAAAGATGCGGTGAACGTAATTGTCAATCAAGGTTTTTCAGGACAGGTAAGGGTTGTGTATGGTGAAGAAAAAGGAACTCTCCCGGAAACAAAGGATGGAAGAATGATGCTTAATATTCCTGCTAACGGAATTCTGATCATAAGACCATTCCTCAAATCAGGACTTACGGATATTGAATATTACCGGAATGATGACAAAGGCGTTCCATTAAAAATAAATGCAGTAAAACCCGGCGAAGAAAAAACTGCCGCCCGTCCCGCTGGTTTTTTTGAAGGAACAAAGTCAAGCGAATCTAACGGACAACACAAGACAGCATCGCTGGATTATATTTACGACGCGTTTTTTATTCTTGGAAACGATTCGGCAAAAGTGTTGACATCCGTGGAAGAAAAAACCAAAAATCCACTTACAGATTCATTAGTAAAAGTTTGCCGTGGCACGAAGTGAGATTCCTGATAATTATACCAAGCGCATGCCAATCGCGAATAAAAACCTCATCCTACCACCTTTTCATCTGTAATCTGTAATCTGTAATCTGTAATCTGTAATCCGGTAATTGGTAATCCGGTAATTGGTAATTCATTTCATATTCACAAACTGCACCGGCAGCTCATATTCACCTCTCCTCACCAGCGAGATCACCGCCTGCAGATCATCAATCTTTTTAGCAGTTACACGAATCATATCTTCCATCTGCTGCGCCTGAACTTTCAGCTTGGATTCTTTGATGTCTTTCTGGATCTTTCTCGCCGTGTCTTTGTCAATTCCCTGTTTGATTTTAATATCCTTCTTCACCATGTTTCCCGAAGCGTAATGTTCCTTTCCTTCATCAATGCAACGCGGATCAATACCCTGCTTTATCATCCGGTTGCGGATAATGTCGACGATAGATTCCAAACGCATTTCATCTTCGGTAAGTATATTCAAAAGAAGATCTTTTTTATTCAAATCAATCTCGCTTTTAGTGCCTTTAAAATCAAAGCGTCCAAAAACTTCTTTGCGTGCGCTGTTGATAGCGTTGTCTAAAGTCTGTGTGTCAATCTTGCTGACGATGTCGAATGAGGGCATAAAAAAATGATTACAGATTACAGATTACCAATTACCAATTACCAATGAAAAGTTACTGATGGCAAATTTAGGTATTTTTTTTACTGACTACTGCCCACTGCCCACTGCCTCCTGACTACTGACTCCTGCCTACTTTCACCACGATTCCACTTTCAACGTTTCTGTATAAACAATCTTCTTTTTAATATTCGAATAACCCATTTCCTTCAACACATCCGCATAACCGTCCAGCTGCTTTTTATAACGGGCGTGCGGCTCGCCGGTTTTGTAATCGAGGATAATGGTTTCCTTCGGATTTTCAATGACCCGATCGGGGCGCAGGCGTTTTCCATCCGGCAATAGCAATTCAGTTTCCCTGCGCAATTTCCCTTCTCCGGAAAAGCAGGAAGCAAGCTCAGGAAGCCGTATCAACTGCGCCAACAGTATCGCTAATGTTGTTCCTTCTTTTGCATCCGTTAGTCCATCCTGTATCGCTTTTTCAATCGCAGCATCGATATCATGGATCGTTGAGATGCCGGCAAGGATTGCGTGCAACAGGTTGCCTTTGTCGCGGCTACCCAGTGCGTCTTCCACATCCCAATGGTCAGAGCTGGTGGAACGGATCTGCACGCGATTTTCCCAGGTGTGACTTTGAATGCTCGCCGGGCGCACGCAAACAATTTCTTTTTCTTTTCGTTGCTCTGGCGGAGAAATTTTTCCGATCTCCGCTACGTGATCGACGAATGAAATATTCATACGTTCAAGCGCGGATTTAAAAAAGAAAGAAACGGAAGCGGATTCTTTTTCAATCAATTCAGTAAAAACATAAAGCCGCTGTTCCGGTCTTGTCATTCCGACGTAAAGCACATTCAGCGCATCGAGCAATGTTTTATCGCGCTCTTCTTCATACACATCCGCGAACGGTGTTTTTTGCAATTCCTGTGTGAGCGGAATTAATGCCGTTTGTAATTCAGGTATTTCCGGATCAGAAAAACTGATCCATTTTTTCCCGTTGTGCTTGTCGATTTTCCAATTCGCAAAAGGAAGAATTACCACAGGGAATTCAAGCCCTTTGGATTTATGAATGGTCATCACCGTCACTGCATTCATTCCCGCCGGAACAACAACAGATGCATTTTTACTCCTGTCTTCCCAATAAGCGAAGAAATCCGTTTTGTCCTTGCTGCGGCTGTTCGTGTAATTCAGGATTTCATCCAGGAAAAAGACGAGGTACGAATCGGCCTGCGCTCCGAGATTAAAGCAGGTAATTATTTCTTCGCAACGCTGGTAGATCGGAAGGCGTGAGCAACGAAGCAAGTCGAGCGGAAGATTGTTTTTTGTGAGCACCTCCTGCAGGTTATTCCGTGCTTCATTGAATTGTTTCAGGCATTCATGTAAAGGAAACTGAATCCTTTTAGTTGAAACAAGATATTCCAGCACCTGCGCACCAGCCAGCTCATCACCCGGAAAATCAATGCAACGGAGTATCGAAACCATAAATGAAACGATGGCAGATTGTTTCAGCAATAAGGAATCGGAAGAAAGCACCGGAATTTTATTTTCGATCAGCGCTCCCGCGATTAACGCTCCTTCATTATTTGTCCGCACCAGGATCGCTATATCGGCATACGCCCAGCCTTCAGTTTGCAGCGCCTTTACCTGCTCAAGCGTTTTATCGATGTAAATTTTATTCTTCTCCTCTTCATCCTGCTCCAGCTCTTCAATACGGATGTAGCCTCCTGCTTTTTCCGCTACAAATTCCTGTTCCAGCTTGTCATAGATCACCTTTGAAGCAATGCCTAATTTTTCAGAAAGAAAGCGGAAAAATAAATTGTTGAACTGTACAATTTCCGATTTGCTCCGGAAATTTTTCCCGAGATGCAGCTCACCGAAATTGCGCACAAGACTTTGCTCGCGTTCTTTTATCAATGGATTTTTAGAAGGATCAATGACATTCGGCAGCTTGGCAAATTGCTCTACTTCGCCGCCACGCCAGCGGTAAATAGCCTGCTTTCCATCGCCGACAAGCATATTGAAAAAATTTCCCGCAAGAGAATTCTCAATCAGCGGCAATAAATTCTGCCATTGCACTACTGACGTATCCTGGAATTCATCAATGAGGTAGTTGCTGTATTTTTCTCCAAGCCGTTCATAAATAAAAGGAACGGGCTCAGCAAATACGATTCTCGAAATGATGCGATTGAATTCTGAAATATGGAGAATATTCTGTTCGGTGCGAAAGGTGAAAATGATCTTCTTGATTTCATTCAACACCGCAATTGCATAAATATTCTGCAGCAGCATTTTGTGGAATACATAAGCAGGATATTCATCTTCTTTCAACACTTCCAGCTTCTTCCACAAAATCTCAAGAGCAGGTTGAATGGAATTGACAGCAGACTCAGCAGTTTTAGAAACTTTACCTGCAGTCCATTTTCCCCCCTGGAATAATTTCTCAATATTTTTATTTACGTCACCGAGTTTATCAATCTCTCCTTTCGAATAGGAGAAAAACCGGCCCGCAATTCCGTTTTTTCCATAACTGAAATCATCAATCGACAAACCGGCGTTGAAGATCATCCCCATCGCTTCTTTTGCAATGAGCGCTATTTTTCCTTCAAAATTCTTACGCGACTTTTCCAGCTTCTCATTGATTTCCATGAAGGAGGCAATAGAAAGATTGTCGAGCAACTCGGCATTACGCGCGCCTTCTTCCTGCACTAACTCTTTTCCGATCTCCCGAAGCTCGCGTTCGATCTGCCATGTTTTTTCTTCGTCTGCTTTCCGTGCTGAAAACCGAACGAGTAATTCAGTCAGCTTTTCATCTTCACCGATTTTCCCGATAAGGATATCAACCGCTTCACGGATGAGCTTGTCGGCATCTGTCTCTACTTCAAAATTAACCGGCAAACGAAGGTCATGTGCAAACGCGCGAACGATGCGATGTGTAAAGCTGTCAATGGTGCCGATCGCGAAATCCGTATAATTATGCAGGATTGCGCGCAACACATTTGCAGAACGTGTCGCAAGCGTGAGCGTATCAAGCTGCAATTCTTCTTTGAGCGCAAATGCCATCGGAGAAACAGCACCTTCAACAGGATTCGAAAGTTCCTTCAACGAACGGATGATGCGGTCTTTCATTTCCGCCGCCGCTTTATTCGTAAATGTGATGGCAAGAATTTTCCGGTATCGTTGTGGCGGGTCTGCCGTATCCGTCAAAGCGATGCGCAGGTATTCACGTACAAGCGTGAATGTTTTTCCTGAGCCGGCGCTCGATCTGTAGACGGTGAAATTCATCTCCTAAAATTACCAATTAATCTATATCATAAGCGCGGACTTTAAGTCCTCCCTTATTGAAGGTAGAGAGTATGTTATACTGACTTTCGCTAATCTGAAACTTTGTATTGGTCGGCATGACTGGTAGTTTCGCTCCTACGTAACTTTGGTGTTTGTGGATAGACCTTTTTTACTAATATGTCGCTCCTACAGAGCTGTTTTGAATAGATTCATAACAGACAAACAGCTCCGTAGGAGCGACATATTACTATCCCGTACACCCCGCCAAATACAAAAGCTACGTAGGAGCGAAACTATAACACAGCTTACACACAGCCTCACTTTTTAAAATATTTAAATGCCTGCGAAGAACTGTTCCCAATTAAATAACCACGAAAATGATATATCGTAATTTGTACCTCGCACCGAAGGCGTCCCTTCTGGATAATTCGTACATCCACCCTTAGGAAATTGGCATTTATTTCCTTAAACTTGTAATAGACTTTTGTCAATGAAAAAGACCCTTCTCCTAAACTTTTTATTCTTCAGCTTTCTTCCTGCTTTCGCACAAACGAGCAGCTATAATCCTTTTGTGAATGCTGAAATTCCTCAATACCCTGTCATAGTAAATCCTGGTGCTTATGTGGCGGATCAGCTACTTGTGATGTTGCAGCCCGGAACAATTATCGGTGAGCTGGAAGAGCAATTTGCTTCTAAAGGATTTGTTGTTTCAAAATCCGTCAACACCGCGAAGAGTATGCGGATCTGGACCTTGACTTTTACCAGCGGAACAAATATTGAAAAGGCGCTTGATGTTGCAAAAACTTTTTCAGCTGTGCAGATGGCGCAATTCAATCATTACGTTGCGAGAAGAAATACCGTTCCGAATGATTCTGAATTCTGGCTCATGTGGAACATGGATAACACCGGCCAGTTCGGTGGAACACCCGACGCAGATATTGATGCGCCGGAAGCATGGGACATTACCACCGGCGGATTAACTGTACAAGGCGATACCATTGTTGTTGCGATCATTGACGGAGGATTTGATCTCGCTCACGAGGATCTGAATTTCAAAAAAAATTACGGTGAAATTCCGGGCAACAGTATTGATGACGACGGCAATGGTTACGTTGATGATTTTAATGGCTGGAATGCTTACAACAGTAATGGAAATATTACTTCTGATCTTCACGGAACCCATGTTGCGGGGATTGCAGGTGCGAAAGGAAATAATACTGTCGGCACTGTGGGTGTAAGCTGGGGTGTAAAGATTATGCCGATCATGGGATCTGATGGAACAGAAGCGCAGGTAGTGGAAGCTTACACGTATGTTTTTGATTCAAGAAAACTTTACAATACTACCAATGGCGCGCAGGGTGCTTTTGTGGTTTCAACAAATTCTTCTTTCGGTGTTGATTTGGGTCAGCCTGCGCAATATCCCCTTTGGTGTGCGATGTACGATTCGATGGGTGTTGTCGGAATTCTCAGCGCGGGGGCAACTGCAAACCAGAATTGGGATATTGACCAGGTAGGAGATATTCCATCTTCCTGCTCCAGTATTTTTATGCTTGCTGTGACAAATACAAATCGCAATGATGTGAAGACAACCGGAGCAGCATATGGCGCAACTACTATTGACATCGGCGCTCCCGGCACGCAGGTAGAATCGACGATTCCCGGAAATAGTTATGGCGGTCTCAGCGGAACATCGATGTCATCACCGCATATTGCTGGCGCTATCGCATTGATGTACGCATCCGGCTGCAACCAGATGATTACCGATTACAAAGCAGCGCCGGATAGTGTGGCAGTGCTTGTCAGAAATTATTTGTTGAGCAGCGCTGATCCGAATGTTTCGCTGAACGGATTGTGCACATCGAACGGCCGTTTGAATATTTATAATGCATTGCTCGCGGTTCAGACTTACAATTGCCTTCCGCAAAGTATTGATGGAATAAGTCAGATTGTAGTCTCCGGCATTTTTCCAAATCCGGCGAATGCTTTCGCTATGATTTCATTTACTTCATCCGTCAATGAAAACGGAATGTTGTTAATCACGAACATGCTCGGACAAACCATTCAAACCATACCTGTGAAAACTGTTGCTGGAAATAATTCGGTTCAAATCAACATTGCAGACTTTTCTCCCGGAATGTATTTTGTGCAGGTGAATTGTGGGGGAATTTCTTCCGGTGCGAAACGATTGGTGGTGGAGTAATCTTTACTTCTTGATTTTTTGCTCCGCAAGGTAAATTGCATCCAAATGGATCATTGAATCCAATGGAATTTTTGCTGTTTCCGCTTTTGCTTTCATCGTCATCATCCACGCGGGGTCCATCCTGATCTTAGTCTCATAAACACGGATCATTTTATTCAGGATCCGATCGGTGCGTTTGAGCACAAAATAATCGTAAGCATCATCAATATATCCCCAGCCAAAACCACTTAGGCTCGCTTCCGATGCCATGAGCATCACTACCTCGTTCGTTTCTGATTCCAGGCAATTATCTGCATTCTCTGCCATTTCTTTGGAGCGTCCGTCCGTATGATATACTTCCGCGTTATAATACCAGAAATCGATGCTTTCAAAAGAGCGGGGCGCAAGACGGATATCATAAAAATTCCAGAAGAAGCTGTCCCCGATCACCATCATTTTTACTTTGGCTTTCTGGTTCGGATTTTCAAAATTATAATCAGGATAAGCCATCAGCAAAGGATGGACAGGGAAAATAAGATTCAGTGATTGCCCGATATCATCATCAGGACTCTGAATGGAATCTGACCATGTGAATCCTTTCAGCACCACCGATGGCATATCTATATTTCGTTTTCTTTCGATGTAAGAGATCAACGAGTCCATAGCGAGAACAGAACCATAACGGCTCCAGTGAATTCCTGTTTTCGGATAAAGCGGGCACTTATCTTTTTCTTTTTTCCGGATGAACCAGCTGTTGAAATTTATAAAATTTATTCCTGAAGCATTAAATAAAGCCGACATTGTTTTGTAATTCGTGGGCTTACCGGTATGCAATAATTCATCGGGAATGTATTCAGGATAGAAGCTGGCTTTACCGGGCGCAAAAACAACGATAAGCGTAATATTCTTTTTACTGAGCGTGTCCTGGATCATTTTTAATTTCCTTGCCATTTCTCTTACAGGAAAATCGCCAATATAATCATCGCCATTATAAGCGTTAATGTATTTTAATTCATAAAGGAAATCGTTTTTCCCTGATACAATTCCATTTGCATTCGGATGCCTGAACAGATCATATTCCACCTGGTTATGTAGCCGCACAAATGAATTACGGAAGCCGAATTGTTCATTATGATATATTTCAAAGCTGTCCTGGAAAGTTCCGTTCCACCATCCGTCAAAACCGGCAACGGGCTTTTTAGCCGGATGGTAAAATCCTGAAAGTTGTTTTTCGCGGAATAGGTTGGTGCATTCCTGGAATAGAGGAAGCAGCAGAACGCCCATTACAAGAATGAGTAAATATTTCCGGGTATGTTCTTTGCTCAGCATCAGAATCGGAAATAAATAAAAGGGTTAAATCCTTCGCTCGTTACATAGCTGAGTGAAAGAATAAATAGTAACAAGACACAGATAACGGTTAGGGGCAATGCAAATGTTTTTTCAAATCTCCCTCCATGCCAGCGCTGACTGAAATCGTACGTTTTTTTCCAATAAGCGAAAAAAGAAAAGAATACAGCTACCAGGAAAAATGTCAGCAGCTCAGGACTCATCCGGACGTTATCAGTTGCATTTCCATTTCCGAATAAAGCTTTGATGTAAGTTATTCCTTTGCTTACATCTTTCACCGCGAAAATGATCCACCCGAGCATTACAAAGAAAAGTGTAACGAGTATACGAATTGGCCTGTACACTTTTTCATAAAGTTTTAAAAGGAACAGGCGTTCTATTACAAGGAAAAATCCGTGCCAGCATCCCCAGAGAATGAAATTCCATGAAGCGCCATGCCAGAATCCGGAGACCAGGAAAACAATAAATAAGTTGAGATAAATTCTTTTTGCTGAAACTTTATTTCCACCAAGCGGGATGTATAAATAATTTTTCATCCACGCGCCCAGTGTGATGTGCCATCTTCGCCAGAAATCAGTGATGCTCTCTGCTAAATAAGGACTGTTGAAATTTTCCGGCAGCCGGAATCCGAACATGCGCGCGAGACCGATCGCCATATCTGAATAACCGGCAAAATCAAAATATATCTGGAAAGTAAATGCCAGCGCTCCGATCCACGCAGTTGATGCATGAAGCGTAAGCGGATCAAGTCCGGGGACGGTTTGATCAAATGTTCCGAATACGATCGTGGCGTATTGCCCGAGATAATTCGCGATCAGCACTTTTTTCGCAAGACCTGTGCAGAAGCGAATAAAGCCAAGCAAACGTTCTCCATTATTTTCTTCACGGCTTACAAGCTGATCTGCGAGCTGGTGATAGCGTACGATCGGTCCGGCAATAAGCTTAGGGAAGAAAATAATGTAGAGTAAATAAGAAGAGAATTTTTTCTGAGGCTCATGCACACCGCGATAGACATCGATCACATACGTCATGCTTTCGAATGTGTAAAACGAGATTCCGATCGGCATGACGATTTCCATCCACGGCATTGGTGAACCGCCAAGAGAAGTAATAAGTTCATTTATGTTTTCGACGAAGAAGCCGCAATATTTAAAATAAAAAAGCAGCCCGATGTTGACGCACAAAGAAATAATAAGGATCAGCTTTTTTTTTCTGCGATCTTTTTCTTCGAACATTCTTTTCACAAGAAAAAAATCCACGAGCGTTGTGGCAAGGATCATGAAAATAAATCGCGGGGCTTTCCAGCTGTAAAAAATAATGCTGGCGGCAAGCAGAATGTTATTCCGGTATTTTTTATCCGCAAGAAAATAGACCAGCAGCAAGAGCGGCAAAAACCGTGTGAGAAATATGGAGCTGCTGAAAACCATTTATGCAGAAGGTTTCCTGAAATAGTTGAGTAGCCCGAGCGCCATCAGCAGGACAAGTATCCACGTTGACGCTTCGTAGAGATAAATGATTTTAAACCCGATCTTAAAATATATGGAGAGTGTGACGTAGCCCATAATAAGAAACCAAATGATCTTAATATAGTCTAATGGTTTTTTCGTTCGTTTTATGAAAAAGTAAATGGTATAAGTGATCATCAGCCCCAACAGCGAAGGACACATCACCCATTTTATTCCACGGATATCGACAAATCCCCAAAAATCAAGTGTCTTGATTGTGTAGCTGATAATAAAAACAGGAAAGAAAATCAGCAATGGAAGCCGGAATTCTTTGTTTTGAATAAACGTGCCGGTAAGAAAAAGAAAAAATGGAAGAAAGCCGTTCTGTAAAATAAAATGTATTTCTCGCAGCCATGCTACAGGGTAGAGCTCGAAAAATCCAAGCACCATGTGAAACACAACAAACGCAAGCACCGGAATGCAGGCGATCGCCATGAATTTAAGCAGGCGAGATGAGTTTGAATAATGAGAGTTGCGGGAGAGTTGCATTACTCCCAAAAGTAAGAAAAAGCACGTGCTGATTACTGCGTTTAGGTAGAAATTGCCGGACTATTTCACCGGGAATTCAATTCGTTCTTACAAGCATTAATAAATCGCTCTCGTAAATGTTTCCGGGAGAAATCATAGGTTCATCTAACGGAGGTTTATTGCCATACCGTTCATACATTATTTTTTTGACGATCGGGTGGCTGAGATCGTATTCACCAAGCTTTTTTAACTTGCCGACTTCAAGGCCGGTTGCATCATTGTAAGCTTTCCAGACCAGCTCCGAACAGTAAATATTTTCATTGCTCCATCCAAACCAGGCATCATAATTCTTTCCCATTTTATCATGCACTGATTTGCGCATTTTTGAAAGCGCGGTTTTTGTTAATAGGCTATCCGCATTTTTCAATCTCTTCACCACATAAATTCCACTATCACCCCGTGCGATCCATTTTGACAAAGGTGTTTTCATTACCGGCTGCACAGCTTCGTAAACATACCATTCGCCATTGTCATTGAATAATATCCCGCAATGACTGTAAATTGAATGTGTGGCCAGCTGGATCGCGTAGCTCTGTCCGCTTTGAGAAGTCTGGAAAATAATGTCGCCGTTGTGAAATGCGGTGTCGACTGCTATTTGGGCTTGTACAGCAGAAGACTTATCAGGAGCATGTTTTTCCTGCCCGGAGCATCCTGTTATGCCGAGTGAAACCAGCAGAAAGGGGAGAAGGAGATTTTTGTGGATGAAATTCATGGATTGGAGAATAGCGTTTTTACGAATTTACCTGATATTTCTGTTAAGAGATTTGAAAATCTGTTAAGCTTTTAAAAGGTAAGACGCAGGAGCTTGCAGGGCGCTTGAAATTTATTTTTCATTGAAACCCTCTGTGCTCTGTAAGCCTCTGCGGTAATAATTACGCAAGAGTAACTGTCATCACTGCAACTAATGCTGCAGTTTCCGTTCTCAATCTCCTTTCACCAAGTGTAATTGGCACAAATCCTTTTTCTGTTGCAAGCGCAATTTCATCGCCCGAAAAATCTCCTTCAGGTCCGATAAGAATAAATATATCTCCTTCTGATTTCACATTATTCTTCAAAGGGATCTTTTCACTATCCGCACAATGCGCAATGAAACGTTGTGCATTTTCCGGAACGCTTGCAATAAAATCTTTATAGGAAAGTACGCCTTTTACTTCCGGAAGCCAGCTTTGCTGCGATTGTTTTATCGCAGAGACGGTAACCTTTTCCATGCGGTCAACTTTCACCGTAAATCTTTCCGAATGATCGCAGGAGATGAGAATGATCGAATCTATTCCAATCTCGGTGGCTTTTTCAATAAACCATTCCAGCCGGTCAAGATTTTTTGTGGGCGCTATTGCAATATGTAAGCGGAAATTTCTGTCGGTCGTTTCTTTTTTGCGTTCAGTAATATCCAGCGTACATCTTTTAGGATGATCTTCTATCACTTTGGCAAATGCTCTTGTTCCTTTGCCATCCACAAGCATCACTTCCGCACCTGCCACAAGCCGCAATACACGCACCGCATGTTTCGATTCATCTTCGTCAAGCAGAATGATGTTATCAGAAAGATCAGGGAAATAAAAGGTATGCATGAGTGGGAAGGAATATGCTGCGAAGATAAGGATTGGCTGCTCAGGATTGCCGATTTGGTGATCTGGTGATCTGGTGATTTTGAAAATAATTAGGAGAACTTTCGTCAACTCTTTAGGATTGCCGATTTAGTGATCTGGTAATCTGGTGATTTTAAAAATAATTCTGAGCACTTTCGTCAACTCTTTAGGATTGCCGATTTGGTGATCTGGTAATCTGGTGATTTTGATAATTCTGAGAATTTTCGTCAACTCTTTAGGATTACCAGATTACCAGATTACCAGATTACCAGATCAGTACAGATCGGTTTCCTCAATAAGATCAGCCACATCTTTATATTGCACCTTCTGCATCTCTTCTTTGTTCGTTCCGTTCCTGATATCGCCGTTTCCGGGGCCTGCGTTATTGTCGCCGGGATCCATAGTATTATTCAGGTCGAATATATCGTACATGAGGTAATTGCCGTTTGATTTTTTTGCTTTTCCGAAACGCCAGGTGATTCCGAAATTCAGGAATAAAGCAGGATCAGGTTTTCCGTCGTAGAAATGCGCGAATGGTTTGTTGTTATTCACCTGGTTGAATGAACGCGAATAAAGCCAGACGTGATTTCGCACAGCAAACCCGCTGGCGAAAAAGAATGAAAAATTCGGACCCGGGCGAAAATCAAAACGAATGCCATTGGAAATTCCTGTCTGGCCAAACTGAATGGTTTTGTCGCCGAATGGATAAAGACTGTCGCCGTTGCTGATGTTATACAAACCGCCATACACTTTGCTGTAAAGGCTCCATGAAAATTTCGGAGACGGTTGAAAATTGAATGAAACAGACCGCGGGAATTGTATGCTGCAATAAAATTTCCCATCAAGCTTTCCGATACGGAATCCAAGCATCGGAAGATAATAACGGTTACCGAAGAGATACGTTTTCGTCACTCCTGCGCGGATGCTGAATCGTGGGTTCACCATCACATTAAAAACCGCGGAGCTGGCCAGGCGAAGCTGCTGCGTTTGTTGCGTGTCATATTTATCGCCAACGATGTATGGTGATGCGTCCACAAACAGAATAAATTTAGAGCCGAAGCCGTAGATCATTCTTAATCCTGCGCCGGTCTTGTATAATTTATGTTGCTTGTCAAGTCCTGAAAAATGCGGCTGCTCCGAAAGCGCATTGATCGTAAGCAGCAGGTGAAATGTATTTACGTCTGTGCTGTCTTTGCCTGAAAATTTTGTATGCGTATAAAGCGGCGTATAAAATCCGATATTGGAAGTGATGAATTTATAATTACCAAGCCGGTTGTTGATAAACTGTGCAGAAGCTGAATTATTGCTTTTCATGGCACGCGAGCCTGTCGCGTAAAAATTAGTATAGAGGCAAGGGCGGATATAATTTCTTACTTCGCGAGGCTTGTCGCTGTGCAAAAAGCGTTTTACAGCGAGCGAATCACCTGCGCCGGCAAGAAGCGGAGAAACCGGCAAGAGCAGGATCAGCCAGCAGAGAAGGAGGAAAGGAAAGTTCTTGCTTCGCATAAATTTACTTTGGTCCTTTTGGTCCTCTTGGGCCTTTCGTTTGATTGTCTTCCGTGAGAATTTCTACCAGGCGTCTTTTAAAATCTTCTTCGGCGACGTAAAGCTGCGCCAGTTTTTTAGGTGGCAGAATTTTTTTAAGCTTCTCATGCATTTCAGAAACCAACGCCGCGTCTTTTGCTTTTAAAGAAACTTCTTCATCAGCAATGCGTGTTAATTCTTCAGGAGTTAATTGATCCGCCTGTTCACGGATGATTTTATAATCGGCCTGCAATTGCCTGCGTACGGCTTCGCGTTTGTCCTGGTATTCATTATAAACCGGCCAGAATTTTTCCGCCTCGGCAGGTGTAAGATCAAGACGTTCGGTGATGAAAGCCACTTTAAGCGCCTGCACACGTTCAGAACCGGAAGCAGTCTGCGCGGTATCCGGTTTTCCTTTCGGTGAACCTCCTGCGTTTTGCGCAGAAAGCCCATTCGCCAGGAAAGCGAGAACAAGGCTTACTAGAAGTAAAAATTTATTCATTGCGCAGTTCTATTTTTTTATGTCGGACGCATCCGCATCGTTGTCGAGAAGGTAATTAAGCATTTCATCATCCAGCGACCCTTCCTCCAGTGATGAATTGTCCTGCGGATCTTCAGTAATATAATCCGCGACCATATTTTCATCCACCAGGTAAAGCTGCTCCATAACATCATTCTTGTCTACTTGTTTGACGATTCTTTCCTGTGAATGGTTTACTCCGGGTTGCTTTTTAATTTCCGGTTGAAGCGCTACATTCTGCGGTTGGACCACAATACTTACAGAATCTTTTTTTGGTGCAGGAATGACAGGCTGAATGTTTTTACCGGGCGTAAATGTTTTCACAATGGTTTTGTCGTCCCTGATGTTCTCACTTCGGTTAAAGAACCAGAGGCTTACACTTAGAATTAAAGTAACCGAAGCAGCGATTGAAACCGGCCGCGCATAACGTTTCAACACTTCAGCAAAAACAATAATTCTTCCGCGCTCAGCCGTTTTTTCCGGTTCAATTCCTTCTTCTTCTGAAA
>JALYQL010000092.1 GCA_030855855.1 Bacteroidota bacterium
CCTTGAAGAAGGAATCTGCATCGTCATTTCGCCTTTGATTGCATTGATGAAAGACCAGGTGCTCGCGCTCAAGGCAAATGGAATTTCGGCAGCAGCGCTGAATTCATCTTTGTCAGCAGAAAATTCTGCGCAGACCTTACGCGATTGTGTCGATGGAAAAATAAAGCTGCTTTACCTCGCTCCGGAACGCCTGATGAGCGAGCTGAACTTTTTAAAATCCACCGTAAAGATCAGCTTCATCGCGATCGACGAAGCACATTGCATTTCTGCATGGGGGCATGACTTCCGCCCGGAGTACACACAGCTGCACCGCATCCGCGAATATTTTCCCGGCATTCCCATTATCGCACTCACAGCCACAGCCGACAAGATCACACGCCGCGATATTATTCTCCAGCTGAAAATGCAGGAGCCGAATGTTTTTATCGCTTCATTCGATCGTCCGAATATCAGTCTGAGCGTACGCAAAGCTGTCAGCGGAAAAGCGCGCATTGATGAGATTGTTCGTTTTATCCGCTCGCGGAAAGAAGAAGCAGGCATTATTTATTGCCTCAGCCGTAAATCGACAGAAGAGCTGGCCGGCAAATTAAAGCTCGCCGGAATTAACGCGGCTTGTTATCATGCAGGTCTTAACAACAACGAACGTGATCGCGCCCAGGATGATTTTATTAATGACCAGACACGCATCATCTGTGCCACCATCGCTTTCGGAATGGGAATTGATAAATCGAATGTGCGGTTTGTCATTCATTATAATCTTCCGAAAAACATGGAAGGCTATTACCAGGAGATCGGTCGTTGCGGGCGTGATGGCGCAAAAGCTGATGCGCTTCTTTTTTACAATGTGGGCGATCTTATCATGCTTACGCAATTCGCGCAGGATGGAAAGCAGCCGGAGCTGAATATCGCCAAACTGCAGCGCATGCAACAATTTGCAGAAGCGAATAACTGCCGCAGAAAAATATTGCTGAGTTATTTTGGCGAAATGGCGACAGAAGATTGTGGCAATTGCGACTCGTGCAAAAATCCAAGGCCGGTATTTGACGGAACAAGGATCGCGCAGATGGCGATGTCGGCTTCTACGCGCTGCAACCAGGAAGTGGGCGTGAACATGCTTGTAGATGTATTGCGAGGCTCGACAAGAAGCGAGGTGATGGAAAAAAGTTATCACACGCTGAAAACTTATGGCGCCGGAAAAGAATATTCATTCAAAGACTGGCAGCAGTTTTTATTGCAGCTGATCAACCTCGGCGTTTTCGAGATCGCGTTTGATGAAGGTTACACGTTAAAGATCACTGCTTTTGGAAAAGAGATCTTAACCGGCAAACAAACTATACAGCTGACCGAAGTGGAACGCGAAACAATCATAGAAAAGCGTCAGCGCAAAAAACGGTTCGTTGAAGAGCTGGAAGCCGAAGAAGTTTCAGGAAGCGATAAATTATTCAACGAGCTTCGCCAGCTCCGACTGGCACTTTCGAAAATTGAAAAAGTACCGCCCTATGTCATTTTCTCCGATGTGACATTACGCGCGATGGCCGCTTCCCTCCCGCTTACGCCTCATGAAATGCTGGACATTCCGGGGGTCGGAAAAAAGAAAATGGAATTGTACGGCGAAGAATTTTTAGGAGCAATTAAAGATTTTACATCGCTCTATAAAAATGCCGGTGGTGAAACAGAAGCTGACATTTTTGATCCCGAAAAAAATTTTGCAGATGATTTGTTCAATGATGAAGCCGAAAAAAGTTTCATCCGCCGTGAGACGATCAAAATGCAGCTGCAAGAGCTACGTGAAAGCACGCCTGAAAGAAAACCGCGCGGGGCAAAAACAACTACGCCAAAAATTGACACCTATCTCGAAACATTTAAATTATACGAGCAAGGATTATCCATTGACGAGATCGCCAAAGAAAGGAACCGCGCGCCTTACACGATCTACGGACATATCGCCCGCCTGTCAGAAATGGGCCACCCAATTGATCTGTCGAAATATGTAAACGAGCTCACAATAGAAAAAGTGGCAAGCGTAATCACCGGCGATTTATATGAGATCAAAGATCATAAACCGATTTTTGATCTGTTGAAGGGAGAGTTTCCTTATCATGAAATTCACCTGGCGATTGCGGCTTTGAAATTACGGGGAAAGAAATAAAAATCAGGCATTTACTTGAAGGGGATTTTAGAATAAGGGGATTTTAGATTTTAGATTAATAAAGGAAGATTATGACTGAGAATGATTTAAAAGTAAGGACGAAGAAATTTGCGGTGCGGGTGTTTTGGTTTGTGCAGAAAATGGGAGCGATAAATGGGACAAGGAATATCGGCTGGCAATTAATTGATTGTAGTTCCTCAGTAGCCGCTAATTATCGTGCCGTCTGCCGGGGAAAGTCAACAAGAGATTTTATTCATAAGTTAAGGATTGTTCAGGAAGAAGCGGATGAATCTTGTTTTTGGCTTGAATTTATCGACGATCTTAATATTCATCCTGACAAAGAAGAATTACAAAAACTCCACCGGGAAGCAAATGAACTAACAGCAATTTTCACCGCATCAATTAAAACCGCCGACCGCAACAACCAATCTAAAACTTAATGCCAATAGATTTTTTATTTCAATATAATTTCGGTAGTTGATGGGACTAAATCCTCACCCCCACTTTCAATCTAAAATCTAATCCCGATAGTTAGCGGGACTAAAATCTAACGACCAGAACAACCAATCCAAAAACCTTTCAATCTAAAATCTAAAATCACCCATTCTAAAATCCCTCGTATCTTAGAACCATGATCTACGAATTCAACGGCTATACACCTGTTGTTCATCCTTCCAGCTTTGTTCATCCGCAGGCTGCGGTAACGGGCAATGTAATCATCGGCGAGAATGTTTACATAGGGCCGGGCGCGGCTATTCGTGGCGACTGGGGTGAAATTATTATCGAAAACGGCTGTAACGTACAGGAGAATTGTACGGTACACATGTTTCCCGGCACAACCGTGCTGCTCAAAGAAGGCGCGCATATTGGTCACGGGGCAATTATTCATGGCGCTACGATCGGGAGAAACTGCCTTGTCGGAATGAACGCAGTGATCATGGATAATGTAGTGCTTGGTGATGAATGTATTGTGGGGGCGTTGACATTTGTTGCGGCAGATTCTGTCATTGAAAACAGAAAAGTAGTCGTAGGAAATCCCGGAAAAGTGGTGAAAGATGTGAGTGATAAAATGATTGGCTGGAAAACAAAAGGAACGGCGCTTTACCAGCAATTACCCGCTGAATGCCGCGCAACGCTAAAACAAACAAAAGCATTAACGGAAATCCCTGAAAACCGTCCAAAGCAACAGGATATCTACAAGACGTGGAACGAAGAAAAATAATGATCTTTGACATTGTAAAACCCATTATTAAAAACCAAAACCATGAAAAAGAAAAAACACATCGGGGAATTAATTTCAGTCAAATTCAAAGACAGAAAAAATCCGGCTTATGGATTTGTTATTGATTATAATGAAGAATGGACATTGCTGAAATATAACACGGTAGATTTCCTACTGGATGGCTATCTTATTTTCAGGCACAAAAATATAGAAGGAATACGGAGAAATGAAGAAGAAAAATTCATAGAAAAAGTGATCAAGCTCAAAGGGCTTGCACCGTCGCAAAAAGAAACAATTCCATTGACAGATATTGGAACGATTTTAAAATTCCTCACAAAGAAATTCGGTGTATTTCAATTTTACACAAAATCAGAAAAAGCGTGTTACCTCGGCCGCGTTAATACTATCGATGATAAAAATCTCGTGCTCGATTTTTTAAATCCAAAAGGAAAATGGGACGGTAAAATGGAATTCAGGCTCAACGAAATCAGGGAAATTGAATTTGATACCGATTACATCAATTCACTAAAGCTGATTTCAAAAACGATCAAAAGAAAAAAATAAAGAGGAAGAAGTTTAGAATTGGTGATTTTAGATTGGATTAGTTTAAAAATCGAAAATTTTCTTTTAGTGGCGTCAGATGATAGCATCTGACACCACTAAAAGATTTCAGATCACCTGATTTTAGATTTTAGATTCAACGATGCAATCTAAAATCACCAGATTACCAGATCACCAAATCTCCTTAAAGACTATATTTGTTTTACAGAATACCTCCATGGGCCGCGTTCAGATCATCGCTATTATTGCCAGCTTGCTTTTTATCGCTTTTATCGCGCGGTTAATTGTGCGTGGGAAATTGCGGGAAGAATACGCCATCATCTGGATCGTTTGTTCTGTGTTTCTTATTGTGTTTGCGGTGTGGAGAGATGGCCTGGATAAAGTTTCAAAGCTGCTTGGATTTGAGCTTCCTTCCAATCTCATTTTCACCGGCGCTATTTTCGCGATGCTTATTTACCTGCTGCATTTATCTGTAGTAGTATCCCGGTTGCAGGAACAGAATAAAACGCTCGCGCAGGATATTGCGTTGCTCAAACAAAAACAGAGAAACGGTTAATGAGCGGAATCGCTGCTTCTGATACTTATCAAAAAGAAGCCGAAATCTTCGGACGCTATTTACTCGGCGGAAAGTTTCCGAATTCAAAAAGCATTTCTCTTTACATAAGCGCGATGGAACTGCGGCCAGTGGTTCCTCTCGGACGCGATAAAAAGATCATGAAATTCATTCTGAAAAATCCACGCAGCATCGGAATGTTCGACAGCGCGCTGGCATTTTCAAAGCGAAAAAGTAGTGTGCGCAGAAAAATCCTTTTCATGTCGGCGATCCTCGAAACGCAACCGGAATATGCGGAGCTGTTTCTCCCGCAGGAAAGAAAATGGAGCTACAATATTTTTATTTTTTTGGTGGGATGTCGCGCAGTGATGAAAATGATAGCGGGGAAAATACTTCTTACATTTTTCTGAAATCACGTGGCATCGTTCTATTGCCACCAAGGCACCAAGGCACGGTTTATTTTACAGGAAAAATCTCCGTGCAAGCTTTTTTTCCACCAAGGCATTAAGAGTAGATTTGTTTTTGTCAGACTGAGTGTCCCGACAAAAAGAAATATGATTTTTATCGAATATTTAATTTGTCGGGATGTATCGAAGGCTGACAAAAAGCTAATCATCGTGCCCCTTCGGTTTGATCTTTCCGTTCTTCCACAAATATTCTTCCCGCTCCTGCGCTTTTTTTGCTGAATCGCTCACTTCTTTATCTTCCAGCTTTTTCAGATCAGGCTGGCCGGCATTTACCCACGCAGTGTACCACAGACTTCCAACCATAATAATAGATGCGCGCATTCTCCGTTCCACCATTCCGTTCAACAATGTGCTGTAAGCAATTGTATATTCTTCGCTATACGTTTTTACAGTTGTTGCGCCGCGGTTTACAAACGCATATTTTCTGTCGGGCGGAGTTGTTGCATTAAGCTGTGCTTCAAATTTAAAAACTGAATCAAGCGCAGTATGACTTTGATGCACAACCTCCCATGCAGTGTTGATCGGCGATTCAACATAGATCGCGCGACCGGTAAAATAATCGTACTTATCAGCAAGCAATTCAGGCACGCTCGATTCCCAGAAGCCGTGAATGCCAACCTGGTTCGTAAGCTGTCCATTGTAATTTTCCGTTGTATGCAATGGCACGTGCGCGTCACCAACATAATGTCCGAGCTCGGCAGAAAGACGAAGGATTTTATCTACATCGCCTTCTTTAAATGCCTGCGTCAACCGATACGTCATTACATCAATCCACCACGGCACAATTCCATAAGCGTTGAGCGTATCTTCAGAATATTTTGCCACAGCGTTTTTCCAAAGAACTGGAACACTATCAAAAGGATGTTCTCCGTAATGATCAATATCAATATAATGCCGCGGCGCTTCTTCTACAATTCCGTAACGGCGTTTATCCGGATCAACAGCATGCTCTGTAATGTATTCAATATGCTTTTTGTAAAATCCGAACATTTCCGGTGGAAGCGTAAACACTGCCATACGGTTTATTTTTTTGTGTCCGAAGAAACCCCATGATTTTGCTTCCTGTTTCGGAATGATAAACAGTATCGCAAGGACGGCGACAAAAAGAAGAATGGTGGTGCGGAGAATGCGTTTCATGCGGTCACTAAGTTAAACAACCTCCCCAAAGTATTACGTCAAGCTATTGTTAATAATCCGGGATGGTGAAAAAGTAAAGTCAGCTTACCCATTATTACTCTGCACTCCCGATGGCTACCGGGATACTCTGCACATCATTCTTCATCCTCACCAGCACGCCATTCTCCAAAACAGGAATTACATCCGTAAGATCAGGCTGCAGACAATATTTAATATCCTCCTTCAAATTCAGCTTGTGCAAACGCTCTTTGTGCGAAGCGCGGCTTAAAAATTTAATCGGATTTTCCTGAGCCAGTTGGTAGAGCGCATCCAATGCAAGGCACGCATCGCCGAGATTATAACCCGGGTTTCGTTTTACCAATTCGGCAGTCATTGCCCCGGCAAAAAGTGAATCCTCAAGATTAAAACGATTTTTCCAGCCCGAGCAAAGCAGCAGGATATTCCGGTTTTGCCTCACCAGCCAATTGCACAATGCGCCCATATTGGTAAATGCGCCGATCACGACTTTGTAAGCATCCTTAGAAACGTCGATAGCCTGTGTTCCGTTTGTGGTTGTCAGCACAATTGTTGCACCCATTATATTCTCGCCCATATAATCGTAAGGAGAATTGCCGAAATCAAAACCTTCCACTTTGATGGCATTACGCTCTGCGCCTGCAAGCATTCCTTTGTCTTTCAATACGCGGGCCTCCTCGACTGTCGCAACAGGAATCATTTTTTCCGCACCGTTATGAAATGCAGTGCAGATGGCGGAAGTGGCGCGTAAGATATCAATGATCACGACAATACTTTCCTCATCCTTGTACACAGAATACAACTGGGGAGAAAAGCAAGCGTCAATTTTAAGCGGCGTCGGTTCTGACATAGGCAAAAATGCCACAGAGGCACGGAGACTTGGTGTATTTTAAATCAAAATTATTTTTTATAAAAAGGAAGCTTCACGATTTTCGCTTTCAACGCTTTGT
>JALYQL010000120.1 GCA_030855855.1 Bacteroidota bacterium
ATTCCCCCTATCCCCCCATAAATTTTTCCATCTACCCCCATCCCCATTTCCCACCCACTTATTTGCTATTTTTGCACACACAATTTTAGCCACCTCCCATTATGTCAACCACACCGGAAAAAATAAAAACGCTGATCATCGGATCAGGACCTGCAGGATATACAGCCGCTATTTACGCTGCGCGCGCCGACCTTAAACCTATGATGTACATGGGGCCGGAGCCGGGCGGACAGCTCACCACCACTACCGAAGTTGAAAATTACCCGGGATACCCGAAAGGGATTCAGGGGCCGGAGATGATGGAGCATTTCAAAGCGCAGGCAGAACGTTTTCAGACCGACATTCGTTTTGGCTGGGCGACGAAAGTGGATTTCAGCGGCCCTGTGCATAAAGTGTGGATCGATGATGGTAAAGTGGAAATTCATGCAGATACTGTGATCATTGCAACCGGCGCTTCGGCAAAATGGCTGGGACTTGAGTCGGAACAAAAATACCGTTCGATCGGTGGTGTTTCGGCTTGCGCAGTTTGTGATGGATTTTTCTACCGTGGAAAAGATGTCGCAATTGTCGGCGCGGGAGATACTGCCTGCGAAGAAGCAACTTATCTCGCGAAGCTTTGTAAAAAAGTGTACATGATCGTTCGTCGCAGCGAAGGCGAAATGCGTGCTTCGAAAACCATGCAGCATCGTGTGATGAATACACCGAACATCGAGGTGCTATGGGATGCCGAAACAAAAGAAGTTTTAGGAAACGACATGGGCGTAACCGGTGCGATCGTAATTAATAACAAAACAAAAGAAGAACGCAAGCTGGATGTTTACGGATTTTTTGTCGCAATCGGGCACAAGCCGAATACGGATGTATTTAAGCCGTGGCTGAAAATGGATGATACAGGTTATATCATGACTACGCCGGGAACAAGCAAAACAAATATTGAAGGAGTTTTTGCTGTCGGCGATGCCCAGGATAAAATTTATCGCCAGGCTGTAACTGCTGCGGGAAGCGGTTGTATGGGCGCGCTGGATGCGGAACGTTATCTTGCGGATAAAGGTATTCACTAACGAAACCTTTCCGGAAAATTTCCGTATTTTAACTACTCCTCACAATCAACCAGGATCATATTTCTATGCGGACCATTCTTACGCTTCTTGCGTTTTTATTTCTTGCGCCTTTGCACGCACAATTGGGCAAGCAGAAAAACACAACGCGCTTTTATACGTTTGAAGCGATTTACGATTCTACCGAAGGCATTAATATCTATGAAAAGCTGAACTTCGCAATGGGCGGCGATTCGTCGAGAAATACTCCGAAAGGATATGCCGCGCAGAATGTCTGGGAAGATTATTATAAAAGTGGTGCTGTGCTGCACACCGGCTATTACGTCGACGGACAATTACGCAGCTACAAAAATTTTTACGAGAGCGGGCAGGTTGAACGGGATTTTCATAATATCGATTATTTCCGGAATGAGATGATCCTTTACTGGATCAATGGAAAAGTGCGTTCCGATATTGTTTATTACCAGGGAACTGAAGAAAGAACGCACGAATTTTACGAGAACGGAAATCCTGAAATTGCCGAAGAATACGCGAAAAAATGTGAGTTCCTGCTTTACCGCACATTTTACTATGAAAATGGTAAAACACAAAGCGATATGCAGATGATAGATAAAAAGAAAAAGAAATATTATCTCAAAGAATATTTCGAAAACGGCAATATGGAAAGTGAAGGCGGAATGCAATATTACGCCGAGCTCGATAATTTCATGAAGGAAGGAACGTGGAAAGTGTTTGATGAATCAGGGAAATTGCTTTCAACACAGGAATACGTCAGGAACCAGATGACGGAAGAGAAGAAAGGGTGAAAAAATGATTACCAATTACCGTCCCGATAAACGATCGGGACAATTACCAATTTTCTTTGTTTTTTTCTTTGCCTTGTTGTAAAAAAGGCATGACAGAACAAGTCTGAACCGTAAAGGGGCTTGTTACTTTTTCACGTGTCTTTTTTCAAGGATCTGTATCACATCTTTTAATTCACATCCTTTTGCGGCAAGGAGCACAACGTAATGAAAAAGCAGGTCGGCGGATTCATTTAAGAATAAATCCTTGTTATTATCCTTCGCTTCAATCACCACTTCAATCGCTTCCTCGCCTACTTTCTGGGCAATCTTGTTTATTCCTTTAGAAAATAATTCTGCCGTATAAGAAGATTGCGGATCAGCATTTTTTCTCGAATGAATTACCTGTTCCATTCCAAACAAAAAATTGCCGCTGTTCGTTTCTCCCCAGCATGTATCCGTTCCCTTATGACAAACAGGTCCGGAAGGAATTGCTTTGATGAGCAATGTGTCGTTATCGCAATCTTCAAGAATTTCTTTCACATCAAGAAAATTTCCACTCTCCTCGCCTTTGGTCCACAAACGCTTTTTCGAACGACTGAAAAACGTCACACGATTTTCTTTACGGGTTTTATCAAGCGCTTCCGCATTCATAAAACCAAGCATCAGCACCTTACCTGTAGATGCATCCTGGATGATCGCAGGAATAAGGCCGTCAGAATATTTAGCAAAATCAGTCATGAATTTTATGGGTAATTATTGATTTAAAAAGAACGCTGTGCCTCTGCGGCAAACATTTTTCTGACATTTATATTGTTCAAATCAAGAACATTTTTTAATTCCGGAATAGAAATTTCCCCAAAATGAAAAACACTTGCCGCTAATGCCGCATCAGCTTTTCCGTGCTTTAATACGTCCACAAAATGCTGAATGCAGCCGGCGCCACCAGAAGCAATAACCGGAACATTCACAGCTTCACACACCTGCCTGGTAATATCCAGCGCGAAACCATTTTTTGTTCCATCGTTATTCATCGACGTCAATAAAATTTCTCCAGCGCCAAGATCAACCGCTTCTTTGATCCATTCCAAAGCCGGTTTGCCCGTAGAAACTTTTCCTCCATTCAAAAAAACAGTCCATTGGCCTTCTTCAAATTTAGTATCTACTGCAAGAACGACACACTGACTTCCGAATCGTTTTGCAAGATCCGAAATCAGCGAAGGATTTTTGAACGCAGAAGTATTAATGGAAATTTTATCCGCTCCATTTTCGAGAAGCATTGAAACATCCTCAACCGTATTGATGCCACCGCCAACAGTAAACGGAATATTGATCACCGAAGCTACTTTGCGTACCAATTCAGTTAATGTTTTGCGCTTTTCATTGGTCGCAGTGATATCAAGGAACACAAGTTCATCAGCGCCTTCGTTTGCATAGCGCATAGCAAGTTCAACCGGGTCACCGGCATCACGCAATCCTTCGAAGTTCACACCTTTTACCGTGCGGCCTTCTTTGATATCGAGACAGGGAATAATTCTTTTTGTCAGCATGATATTTAGTAAAACACGGAATTCAATCCTTTTATAATTTTTTTATCAGCCTTATTCATCTGCCATTAAATAATCCGAGTTCAGCAAGTGCTATTTTTCCTTCATAAATGGCTTTCCCCACTATCACACCATCGCAACCGAGCTCGTTTAATTCATGTATATCCTGAATGCACGAAACGCCGCCGCTTGCTACCAATCGCAAACCAGGACATTGCGCAAGAATATGTTTGTACAATTCAGTCGACGGGCCGTTAAGCAAGCCATCTTTAGAAATATCGGTGCAGAAAACATGAGAGATACGCTTCGTCATGTGCTCATGAATAAATTTCACTACATCAATTTCTGTCTGCTCCTGCCAGCCGCTTACAGCAATCTTTCCTTCACGTACATCAGCGCCAAGAAAAAATTTATCTGCTGAATATTTCCGGATCCATCGATCAAGGGTTTCCGGCTCTTTTACTGCAATGCTGCCGACAGACACATATGTAACACCCGCATCTATCACGCGCTGCACATCTTCATCCGTTTTAATTCCGCCACCAAAATCGATGAGCAGGTTTGTAGCCTTTGCTATTTCTTCAAGCACGGAAAGGTTCACAGGAGCTCCTGATTTTGCGCCGTCAAGATCTACGATGTGCAAACGTGTGATGCCGGCAGCTTCAAATTCACGCGCCACATCAACCGGGTTATCGCGATATGTTTTTGTAGTAGAAAAATCGCCATTGGAAAGACGCACACATTTTCCGCCAATGAGATCGATCGCAGGAATGATGGTGATCATAGGTTTAAAAAATTACGCAAGATAAATTCGCCTGCAACACCGCTTTTTTCAGGGTGGAACTGCACGCCATGGAAATTTTCATATGATAACGCCGCGCTGTAAGGCTGAATATAATCCGTAACCGCCGAAGTGTATGCGTCAAGCTCGGCGTAATATCCGTGCACATAATAAACATGCGCGTTCTCCGGAACATCTTTGAACAACGGACCTTTCAACTTTGCAATAGAATTCCATCCCATTTGAGGTACTTTTAATTCAGGTTGATCCGCAGGTGTTTTAAACTTCTTCACATTCACCCTGAAAATTCCAAGGCCCTGAGTTTCTTTATGCGTTGACGATTGCCCTTCTTCGGTTTGCCTGCACATTAATTGCATACCAAGACAAATACCAAGCACGGGTTGATTTAAAGAAAGAATTACATCATCCAGATTTTTTTCTTTCAAACTTTTCATTGCAGAAGAAGCCTCACCGACGCCGGGAATAATTACTTTGTCTGAAGATGTAATTTCTTCCGGATTGTCAGTTATGATTGCATCAAATCCTAAACGCTGTAATGCGAACAGAACAGATTTTGTGTTTCCTGACTTGTAATCAATGATGGTTATTTTCATTTCTTCGCCTTTAATTCCGCTTCTCCTGGTTTGGCAGGAAAAAAATTTATTGAAATGTTTCCCTTAGCTGAAATGTTTTCCTGGCTTTATCAATTAATGATTCAGCTTCGTCAAAATTAAGTGTTTGTTGTCCATCTGAGAACGCTTTTTCGGGAATCTCATGAATTTCTACAATAATTCCGTCTGCGCCGGCCATAACTGCTGCAAGAGACATTGCTTCTACATATGCACGAATGCCAACTCCATGAGAAGGATCAACAATCACCGGTAAATGTGTCTTCGATTTCAGGTAAGGAACCGCATTGAGATCAAGCGTGTTGCGGTAAGCTTTTTCATAGGTACGGATACCTCTTTCACATAACATGATCTGCTCGTTACCTCCGGAGAAAATATATTCTGCGGAAGAAAGCAATTCTTCAACCGTTCCGGACACACCACGTTTCAACAGCACAGGTTTACGCGCTTCTCCTAAAGCATCCAACAGGTTAAAATTCTGGGCATTTCTTGCGCCCACCTGGAAAACATCCACGTAATCATACATGGCCTCGATCTGGTCCATCTGCATTACTTCGGTCACAATCCTGATTCCATTTGCGTGGCATTCTTTATAAAACAATTTTAATCCGTCAATGCCCAATCCGCGAAACGCATATGGAGAGCTCCTCGGTTTATAAACACCGCCACGCATGATCCGGATTCCCTGTTGCTTTAAAAACGCAACTGTCTTTTCGATCTGCGTTTCATTCTCAATTGAACAAGGGCCGGCCATTATAGAAAAATTTCCTTCACCGATCTTTATTCCATCACCAAGATCAATGACAGTGCGATTTACACGCCATTCATTTGAAACCAGCTTATTCACCTCTCCAACATAATGTACATCACGTACTCCCGGAAGATTTCCTACAACACGAATGTCAAAAGATTTTGTACCGACGCAAACAAGATACCGCTGCTGGGAGGTACGCACTTCGTTCAATGCATACCCTGCCTGTTTAACAACCGCACGCACATGTAACTCGTCTTCGGGAGTGATCTTCCCATCCAATTGAATAATCATAAATTAATTTTTAATACCGTGAATAAATTCTGCGATACATTCCGGTGAGGCATCAACATGTATCTTTTTTATAAATGCCGTGCCGATGATTGCCCCATTCGTATGCTGAGAAGCTTCAAGAAATGTTTCCTTATTATGGATTCCGAATCCTGTAAGAATGGGTATACCCAACCTGTAATCGGAAACTTTTTTCAACGCACTTCGTTGCTCTTTGCTCAGGGACGCGCTTCCGCCTGTAGTGGCAGAGGTAGAAACCAGGTACAAAAACCCACGGGATAATGATGCAATTTTCCGTACGCGTTGTTCAGCAGAACCGGGAGTGATAAGAAAAATAAAATGCACATTTGCATTTTCAAACAAAGATTTAAATTCGTTTTCATAAACTTCTAATGGCAAATCAGGAAGAATGACACCGGAGACTTTCGCTTTTATGCATTCGTCCAGAAAATTCTGCATACCGAATTGAAGAACCGGGTTCAGGTAACCCATTAAAACAAGAGGCGGCAAAGAGCCAGCCCTCGTAGTTGAGAGAAATGAAAGTTGCTGAAACATTAATTTCATATTCATCCCGTTTTCCAAAGCTACCCTTGAGCTTTCCTGTATCACCGGCCCATCAGCAAGCGGATCACTGAAAGGCATTCCGATTTCAATGATATCAACGCCTTGCTCAGAGAGTGATTTAATAATACGGACTGTATCATTTAGCTTTGGAAATCCTGCAGTAAAATAAACGGCAAGCACATCGTTTTTCTTCCGTTCAAACAATTCAACTAATTGATTCATGTGGCAAGATTATTTATATAGGTCTCAAGGTCTTTATCGCCACGACCGGAAAGATTGATGACGATAATTTCTTTCGGCCTGAATTTTATTTGATCCAATGCAGCTAATGCATGTGCACTTTCCAGCGCAGGGATAATGCCTTCGAGTTTTGCGAGGAGATAAGCAGCCTTCAAAGCCTGGTCATCAGTTGCGGAGATAAACTTCGCTCTCCCGCACTCGTGAAGAAATGAATGCAGAGGACCAACGCCCGGATAATCCAGGCCCGCTGAAATAGAATGAGGTTCTGTGATCTGGCCGTCATCATTCTGCATAAGTAAAGTTCTGCTGCCATGAATAATGCCCACTTTTCCCAATACAGATGTTGCAGCAGAAAAACCGGAATCAATTCCTTTACCGGCGGCTTCTACTGCTACCAGGGAAACATTTTCTTCACCGAGAAAATGATAAAATGCACCTGCAGCATTGCTTCCGCCACCCACGCATGCAATGACTGCATCCGGATTTGCATTTCCGGTTTTTTCTTTCAGCTGGCTCCTTATCTCTTTTGAAATTACGGATTGAAACTTCGCGACGAGGTCAGGATAAGGATGCGGCCCGACGACCGATCCGATAATATAATGCGTGTCAAGCGGATGATTGATCCAATCACGAATGGCTTCATTGGTGGCGTCCTTTAATGTTTTGCTTCCCGAAGAAACAGACCGGACTTCAGCGCCAAGCATTTTCATCCTCGCAACATTTGGTGATTGACGCAGAATGTCCTTCTCGCCCATGTACACGATGCATTGCAGCCCTGCAAGCGCACATACAGTAGCCGTTGCCACACCATGCTGTCCCGCGCCGGTTTCTGCAATGATCCTCGTTTTGCCCAATCGTTTTGCAAGAAGAATTTGTCCTACCGTATTATTTATTTTGTGAGCGCCGGTATGACAAAGATCTTCGCGCTTGAGAAATATTTTTGTATTGTAAAACGCTGAAAGACGTTTCGCTTGGTACAATGGAGTGGGGCGTCCTACATAATCGTGCAGCAGCATGTCGAGCTCTTTTTGAAAGCTGTCTTCCTTCATTATTTCCAGGTATTGCAATCGAAGCTCTTCAACATTCGGCCAGAGCAACTCCGGAATGAAAGCGCCACCGAATTCTCCGTAATACCCTTTTTCTGAAATGTTATAATCCATTCTTTATCGGTTTAAATGCCTTTACAAATGAAGAAAGCGAAAGAATATTTTTTTTGCCGGGATATAATTCAAATTTGCTGTTGATATCAATTCCTGCGAATTGAGGGTGTGAAAATTCCAAAAGTGAAATAGCGGAAGCCGGACCAATTCCCCCGCTCAATAGAAAAGGAGTGTTTCCGGAATAATTGCCAAGCAATCTCCAGTCAAAAGAAAAACCGTTGCCGCCTGCAAGTGGGCCTGCGGTATCGAAGAGAAAATAAGTGCATTTTCCCTCATAAAATGAAACCTTTTCAAAATCAAATTCTTCATTCACTGAAAATGATTTGATCACTTCCACTTTTTCTAAAAGCAGTTCGCATACTTCCGGACTTTCATTTCCATGAAGCTGAACAGCATTTAAATGAAAGCGGGTGATCTTTTCCAGTATTTCATCCAAATCGCTATTAACAAACACACCGGTTTTTTTTAAACCAGGAACAGATTGTGAAAGCAACCCCGTTAAGGTTGGATCCAATTTTGAAGAAGCATCACGTGGTGAATCAGTCGCAAAAATAAATCCCGCATAATCCACCCCCATAGCAGAAACAGAAATGAGATCTTCGTCCTCGCACAGTCCGCAAGCTTTAATTATCATAATGCGTTTTTTGCAAGGATTGAAGTTTGCTTCAGCCTTGAGATAAAATTTGCACAGGCCTTTCCGGGATCAGGTGTTTTCATAAAAGCTTCGCCCATCAAAAAACCGTGGAATCCGGCGTCCCGCAATTCATTTATAGTTCGTGCTTCTGAAATTCCGCTTTCAGAAATTAAAGTCAGGCCAGGCGGAAGCAATGCAACCATTTCAAATGAACGCTCCACATTTACAACAAAAGAATCCAGGTCACGATTATTAATTCCCACCAACTGAATTCCGGGCACAATGCGATCGATTTCTCCGGGATTATGCAATTCAAGCAGCACTTCCATCCCCATTGAAAATGCAAGTGCGGAAAGCGTTTTTACTTCTTCAACCGTAAGTAAAGCAGCAATCAGTAAAATTGCATCAGCGCCTAATGATTTTGCTTCGATCACCTGGTACTCATCAATTACAAAATCTTTTCTCAGCACGGGACAATAATTCACCCGGCGGGCAGATTCAAGATCTGAATTTTTTCCACCGAAGAATTTTTCATCTGTAAGAACAGACAATGCAGAAGCTCCGGCCTGCATATAGGCGAGCGTGGTTTTTTCAACATCCGCATAGCTGTTTAATATGCCCTTTGAAGGTGAACTTCTCTTGAATTCTGCGATGATACCATTAAGATCGTCACGCAATAAATAATGCTTCAGGGAAACCGGGGTGGTTTCAAAACAAAAGCTGCGTTCCAGCAATTTCACCGGGTAAAGCGATTTGCGTTCTGCAGTTTCCATCCGCTTGTGTGCAACTATTGTCCCGAGTATGTTGTTCATGTCAATTAAGTTCAAGTGTTCTTTTGAAAACATTTAATGCTTTGCCAGAAGTTAAAGATTCCCGTGAAGCATCAATCGCTTCTTCTAAGGTCTGATACATTTCCAGGCATTGTAAAGCAAGTGCAGCATTTGCAACCACCACATCCTGCTGCGCTTTTGTTCCGCGGTTATTTAAAATTTCCTTAAACACATTTGCTGCGGCTTCTACTGTTGCCCCGCCAAGAATATCGGAAGGCTGTAGTTTTTCAAAACCATATCGCGTGGGCGAAAGTATCTGCTCTCCTTTATTGGTAAAAATCTTCGCATCAGAGGTCAATGAAAATTCATCATATCCGTCCAGGCTGTGCAGGATAACATATTTTTCATTTGTTTGCTGAATGAGGTATTCATAAGCACGTGCAAGCTCAAGGTTAAAAACACCTGTAACGCGGTATTTCGGCCGGGCCGGATTTACGAGCGGACCAAGCATATTGAAAAACGTCTTCACACCGAGATCACGTCGGATTGAGCCAACGCGTTTTAATGCAGGATGAAATAAAGGCGCGTGCAAAAAACAAACACCGCATTCATTAAATGTTTTTTCAATCTTCAGCTGGTCATCAGAAAATTTATACCCGAAATATTCCATAACGTTTGAAGATCCGCTGACAGAAGAGACGCCGTAATTTCCATGCTTGATCACTTTGCCTCCCGCACCTGCAACTACAAATGAAGAAAGCGTGGAAATATTAAATGTGTTCTTTCCATCGCCACCGGTGCCGCAAAGATCAATGGCATTTTCTGAATCAAGTGAAATAGTTTTACATAAGCCAAGCAATGCTGAGCGGAAACCGGAAAGCTCCCCGAGAGTCACGGTTCGCATAAGAAAAACCGTCATAAATGCTGACAGCTGCGCCTCCGTTCCTTCTCCGGCAGCAATCCTTACCAGCACATTATTCGCTTCGTCTTCGCTTAATATGTTGTGATTGAAAAGTGATTCTAAAACTTTTTTCATTGCTTAATGATTAAGAAAGTTTAATAGCAGCTCTTCACCGTATTCTGTCATAATAGATTCAGGGTGAAACTGAACACCGCTTACATCAAATTTTTTATGCTGAATCCCCATGATCCCACCGTCCTCATCACGGGCAGTGATCATTAAATCAGGCGTCAGCTCTTTTTCGTCAATTACCCAGGAATGATAACGGCCTGCTTTAAACTCGGGAGGTAATCCTGAAAAAAGAAATCCTGCATCGGCGGATAGCCTTACGTTCGTTGCGACTCCATGAAAAACTTTATCCAGCTGCTTTAATTTTCCACCGAGCGCTTCACCTATAGCCTGGTGTCCAAGACAAACTCCAAGGATGCTTTTCGTTGCGGCATATTTTCTGATCAGAGGCAACAGCAACCCGGCTTCAACGGGAATTCCAGGACCGGGCGAAAGAATGATCTTATCATACATCTCCACATCATTCAAATCCATTTTATCATTTCTTACGACATCAACTGAAGCGCCCGTAATTTTTTCAACCAGGTGAACAAGGTTGTATGTAAAAGAATCATAATTGTCGAAAACAAGAATGCGTTTCATTTTTCAGTTTTTTAAAGTTGATGCCATTCGTATTGCGCTCCTTAATGCTTCCAGCTTATTATTAATCTCTTGTAATTCCTTTTCCGGATCTGAATTGACTACAATTCCTGCCCCCGCCTGGTAAGTAAGTTCACCGTTTTTACTCAGGAAAGAACGAATCATGATTGCCTGGTTCATGCTGCCGTCGAACCCCACAAGGCCGATGCAACCACCATAAAAAGACCGGCTCGTGGGTTCATACTTATCAATGAGCTTTATGGCCATGAATTTTGGTGCGCCTGATAAAGTTCCTGCAGGAAATGTATCCCGCAACACTTTAAACACGTTGATTCCTGATTTTATTTTTCCGCTCACCTTTGAAACAAGATGTATCACATGCGAAAAACGATGCACTTCACGAAATGCTTCTACACGAACATCGGTTGTGGACCGGCTCAAATCATTTCGGGCGAGATCAACCAACATGATATGCTCCGAATTTTCCTTCGGATCGGCGAGCAATTCCTTTTCAAGCGCATCATCCTTTACTCCATCACCTGTGCGGCGGAATGTTCCGGCAATCGGGTAAACTTCTGCAAGGTTATTCTGAATAACCAATTGCGCTTCAGGGGAAGATCCGAAAATCCGGTAATCACCGAAATCAGCAAAAAATAAATATGGCGATGGATTTATCGCGCGAAGAGCACGGTAAACATTAAATTCATCGCCTGAAAATTGCTGTGTAAAGCGCCTTGATAAAACAAGCTGAAACACATCACCGCGTTTACAATGGGCTTTTCCATGATCCACAAGCGTAAGAAAATCTTCATCACGCATGTTCGCTTTTTCAGGCCCCTGTGACGAAAAGCGATATTGCGGAATATTCAGCTGCCTTACCAGCGATTCAAGTAGTGACGTATTGCTTTCTTCACCAGAAAATAACTGTTCCACAATATGCATCCGGTGATGCAGATGATCAAACACAATCACATACTTATATAAAGCATAACGCAACAATGGAATTTTATTATTTTCTTCCCGATCGCGGAAATTCAGCTCTTCCAGGTATGGAATGGCATCATATGTTGTATAGCCGATCATGCCCGTAACTGCTTCAGGAGGAACAGCTCCTTCCAAACGAAACAAAGCAAGAAAATCATTCAACATTCCGGGCACTGTTCCTTCTGCCACCGGTCTTTGAAGGTTCAGGCCGAAAGCAGGAACTGAAATTTTTACTGATTCATTCTCAACACGAATTTCCGCAACAGGCTCTATTGCGATAATTGAACGCGCGTTCTTTCCCTCTGCATTATCTGCACTTTCCAGCAGGACAGCTCCCGGAAATTTATCGCGCAGCCTCAGATACAAACTTACAGGCGTGCATGTGTCGTCGAGAAAACTCTTCATCTGCACGTGCACAGAAAATGAACCTGCGGCAGGGATACTATTCTTATTTACGGTCTGGTCAGCAATTAAATTCATATGGGAAATGTATTAATAGAAAAAGCCTGCTGTGAACAGCAGGCTTCGTTGTATATGAATCAACAATAGCAGCATCACACAGCTGAAGAAACTTCTGCCGTATGCCACCAATGTTTATTGTTCGAATTTTTCATGTGAGCACAAATATAAGCAAGGATTTGTGAGAAAACCAAATCTGAATATGGTTAGCGCTCACCTCTTCATTACTTCACATTCTTTTTTCTTCATTACCTTAATCTGCTCCTTCAACGCGGCAAGACTTCCTTTGATCACCGTTTTCAAAACTTTGACATCTACATCTTCAAGCGTGTTGATATAAAGACAGCCTTTGCCCGTTTTATGCTTTCCAAGCTTTGACATCAATTCGGTCATCGAATGAAATCCGCCCATCAGGTAAAGCGTAATATTTTTCTTGCGGGGAGAAAAACCAAGAAGGCAGGCATCTCCTTCATGCCCGCTTTCATACTTGTAATGATACGAGCCAAAACCAACAATTGCAGTGCCCCACATTTTCGGTTCTGCTTTAGTGATCGATTCCATCATGTCTGAGATCGCATAACAATCATCACGGATCTGCTTATCAGGAATTGCGCCGAGAAATTTCTTAACGCTCAGCTTGGTTTCTTTTGTTTTCTGTTCTGCCATCGGAAGTGTTATTTGAAATTCAGGTTTGCAAATAACTGATTATTTTATTGCTCATCCTCTGCCGGGCCGTGTTTATCCGGATCTCTTGGACCACGCAGGTGAATGATCAAGCCATTCAAAAAATTCCGCAGGATCTGATCACCGCAAGGCATATAATTCGGATGATCCTCCGCACGGAACAATGCACCAAGCTCGCTTTCACTTACTTTAAAATCAACAAGCGAGAGAATTTTAATGATGTCGGTATTGCGCAGCTTCAATGCTACACGGAGCTTTTTGAGAATATCGTTGTTGGTCATTGTGTTTTTAAAAATAAATTTTATTTCCGGATTACTTTTTGTGTCGTTGAACCTTTTTCTGTACTGATTGTTACAAAATACATTCCCGTAAGCTCAATGTAAAAACTTGCTTTATCGTTCAGGCAATCAAAAGTCTGAACAGTCTGTCCAAGACAATCTGTGATCGTGACGGTACGTTTTGAAAAATCAGTGAACACTAAAGTAAAAAGTCCATCAGAAGGATTCGGATAAACCGGCAAAATGGCTTCTGTTTCCTGCACGTTAATTCCATTTGACAAATTATTCAATTTGTATTGCCTGAAAAAACGCCATATTTCAACACTTGCGCTGAAATCCATATTGGTGGTATTGACATTAAAAATAGCGCCCGGCCATGAATGTCCTCCACCCTGAATTTTATAAAATTCTACCGTAGCTCCGGAATCGCCACCTGAATAAACATAATGCGTAGCAGTGCAGCCGTCGGTTGTATTAATATCAGGAACATTTGTAACGGCAGGAGTTGGATTACAATTATTAAACTCTACCCAGAATTTTACAAGACTATCCACCGGTTCAAAATAAGCATCGCCCCCATACGCCACAACCGCATCAGCAGTTCCGTGTATCTGCATAGCAGGTGTCGGATGAAGGGGGTTGCACGCGCTCAAATGTGAATACACCATACTACCCGTGACAGATGCAATAGCGGCAATACGATTGCTGAGTAAATAGCTCAGATCGTAGCTCATAAATCCACCATTGCTCATTCCTGTGCTATAAATACAATTCTGATCAATAGTATAATTTGCAGAAACAGTATCAATCAGCGCAGAAAGAAACCCAACATCATCAATCGGTGACGGACCGCCGAAACAATTCCAAAAACGCTGGTTGCTGGCATCAAGCGTACCATTCGGATGAACAATAATAAAGTTCGCTGTATCCGCTATGGCTCTGAAATCACCGTAAGCTTCCTGCTGTGTATTATTTGATCCGTAACCATGAAGGTTCAGCACGAGCGGAACCGCAGCTGATGAATTGTAAATTGCAGGAACGTATATGCGATATGTACGCAGAATGGATTGATACATAAAGCTTCCTGAAACAGTACTCTGTGCAAATGAAAACTGCCAAAGGAAACCTGAGATGCAGAACAAAAAAAGAAATTTATTTTTCATCGGAAATGACATAAACGGGAGAGAATTAAAGGCAATATTCATTGTGGCCCCGGGAGGTAAATTTAAACAATCTCCATCATCCCGGTGTCCATTCTGATCAGTCTTTTCCTCTTAACTTTACTTTATGAGAAAATTTTTCGTACTCCCCCTCCTCCTGCTTTTTTCGCAATCTCTTCCGGCAAGGCATCTTCAGCCCGGATTTGACGGGAATGAATTCCGCAAAATGCTTTCTATCTCAGCACACCAGGTCGACACGCCATTTACTGCCAGAATGTGGATGCCATATCCCATCGGCTACGAACTAATCTACCGCTCTTCTATAAGCGGCCTCGACAATCGCTGGGATATGTGGGTGAGCAAAGATTCTGTCGGCGTGATCAGCGTGCGTGGAACTACGGGAACGGATGTTTCATGGCTCGAAAATTTTTATGCGGGAATGATTCCTGCAACCGGAAAATTATACCTCGATAACGGCAGGATATTCGAATATAAATTTGCAACCGATTCGAACGCGTATGTACATATTGGCTGGTCGGTCGGACTGGCGTATCTCGCGCCTGCAATTGTCGCACAGATAAACGAGCAATATAAAAGAGGCACACGCGATTTTATTCTGATGGGCCATAGCCAGGGAGGCGCCATCGTGGATCTGCTGACTTCCTATTTGTATTACGAAAAAGGCAAAGCCATTCCTGCCGACATCCGTTTCAAAACCTATGCAAGCGGAGTTCCGAAAACAGGAAATTTATATTACGCATACGATTTCGATTTCATCACGCGCGACGGATGGGCATACCGCATTGTAAGCTCGGCCGATTGGGTGCCGGAAGTTCCTTTCACCATTCAAACGCTTAATGACATTGAAAGAGGAAATCCATTCGTGAATATTGACGCATTGTTAGGCGATGCGAGATGGCCGGTCAAACCGCTCGCAAAACATATTGTCAGAAGAATAAACCGGTCGGCAAACAAAGCGAGAAAACGTTTTACAAAATATCTCGGAAAAGGATCGGGCAAATTTGTGCAGAAAAAGATCGTTGGGTTTCCAAAACAAAAATACGTCGCGAGCTTAAACTACATGACTTGCGGCGTGCCGATAATTTTTTTAGCAGACGCGGCGTATCACAAACAATATCCTGATGATTACAACAATGTTTTCCGTCATCATGGATTCGGGCCTTACCTGTATTTGCTGAACCAGTACTACCCGGTAAAATAGTTTACAAAGTCCCTTTTGTTGTTGGCAGCTTGTCGTTACCAACATCTCTTTTCACTGCCATCTTTATGGCTTTGGCAAATGCTTTGAAGATCGCTTCAATTTTATGGTGTTCGTTCGTGCCTTCCGCTTTGATGTTTAAATTACATTTTGCGCCATCGCTGAACGATTTGAAAAAGTGAAAAAACATTTCGGTAGGCATTTCACCGATCTTTTCCCTTTTGAATTCCGCTTCCCAGACACACCACGGACGTCCGCCAAAATCAACCGCTACCTGTGCCAGGCAATCATCCATCGGCAGACAAAATCCATAACGCTCCATTCCACGCTTATCTCCCAATGCTTTTGCAAAAGTTTCGCCAAGCGTTATAGCAGTATCTTCTATCGTGTGATGCTCGTCAATTTCAAGATCACCCTTCGCTGAAATTTTCAAATCGATATTTCCATGACGTGAAAGCTGGTCGAGCATGTGATTGAAAAAAGGAATGCCCGTTTCAACAGAAGATTCACCGGCTCCATCCAGGTTCAGATCGATCCGGATTTTTGTCTCGTTGGTATTTCGTTCATGAACTGCTATTCGCCCCGGTGATTTCAGGAAATTGTAAATCTCTTCCCACGTGTCAACCACCTTTTCGATTTTATTTTCCCATCCATCAACCTTGTCATAATTGCGAATGAAAATTGATTTTGTCCCGAGATTCTGCGCCAGCTTTATATCTGTAATACGATCGCCGATCACAAAAGAATTTGAAAGATCGTATTCACCCTGCATATACTTTGTAAGCATGCCGGTATTCGGTTTTCTTCTCGGAAGATTATCTTTTTCAAATGTCCTGTCAATACACACTTCCTCAAAAAAGATTTTTTCTCCCTCCAAACTCCTGATAATAAAATCCTGCACAGGCCAGAATGTTTCTTCAGGAAAAGAATCAGTGCCGAGCCCGTCCTGGTTAGTCACCATCACAAGACTATATTTTAGTTCTTCGCAGATTTTTCTCAGGTAATAAAATGCACCCGGAAGGAACCGCAATTTTTCAAAGCTGTCGATCTGAAAAGTATCAGGCGGTTCGTGGATCAATGTTCCGTCGCGGTCGATGAAGAGTATTTTTTTCATAGTGTTTGTATGCTCATAAGTGCATTAATCAGGTGAATGTTTTCTTCCGGCGTACCAACAGTTATCCTAAGGCAGCCTTCACACAAAATGATTTTAGAACGATCGCGGACAATAATTCCTTTTCCAACCAGCTGATCGTAAATATTTTTAGGCTCCTTCATCTTCACCAGTAAAAAATTAGCATCGGAAGGGAAAACATGTTCGACGAAAGAAACTTTATACAAGGTGTTGACGAGCTTTTCTCTTTCAGCAACGGTTTCTTTTGTCCATTTATTAACCTGCTCCACATTATCCAATGCACGCAACACTAATTCCTGCGTGGCGGCATTGATATTATAAGGTGGCTTGACCGCATTAAATACAGAAATAATAGGAGCCGACGCAAATGCCATTCCCAAACGTAAGCCGGCAAGTCCCCATGCCTTTGAAAGCGTCTGCAACACCACGAGATTAGGATATTCCAGCAGCTCAGGAATAAAGCTTCGTTGACGGGAATAATTTATATAAGCTTCATCGACCACCACGATGCCATTAAAATTATTCAGGATCACTTCCACATCTTCCCTGTGCAAAGAATTCCCTGTAGGATTATTCGGTGAACACAGAAAGATCAACTTCGTGCTTTCCGTTACTACTTCTGAAATGGATTCAAGGTCAAGCTGAAAATCTGTTGTGAGCGGAACACGTTTCACAAAAATATCATTGATATTCGCACTCACCTCGTACATTCCGTAAGTTGGTGGTGTAAGGATCACACTGTCTTTTCCCGGATTACAAAAAGCACGGTACAGAATATCAATCGCTTCATCGCTGCCATTGCCGAGAAAAATATTCTCAGAAGGAACCCCTTTGATATGCGAGATTTTGTCTTTCAGTTCTGTTTGTTGCGGATCAGGATAACGATTGAATTTTTCATCGAGCGGTGAACCGAATGCGTTTTCATTCGCATCGAGACAGACTTCTGCTTTCCCTTTGAATTCATCGCGTGCAGATGAATAAGGAACCAGGTTTTTAATATTGTTTCGAAGTAATTTTTCGGGATCGAACATTTATTTCTGATTTAATCTTATGGTGACAGCATTTTTATGTGCAAATAATCCTTCCGCTTCCGCCATCAATTCCACAGCCGGACCGATATTCTGCAACCCTTCTTTCGTTAATTCCTGGAACGTTACTTTCTTCACGAAACTGTCGACCGACACGCCGCTCCACGCACGCGCATATCCGTTGGTCGGCAAAGTGTGATTAGTTCCCGATGCATAATCACCAACACTTTCCGGAGACCATGCACCAAGGAAAACAGATCCCGCATTTATAACTTTTCCGGAAAGTTCACCCGCATTTTCACAAGCAAGAATCAAATGTTCAGGCGCGTAATCATTCAAAAGGCGCATAGCATCATCAGCAGTTGCAACAAGGATGGCGTGACTTTTTTTCAAAGCTTCGTAAGCAATTTTCTTTCGCGGCAAAGCAGTCAATTGAATTGTTACTTCCTGCATAATGTTCTCCAGCACATTTTTATCCGTCGACACAACAAGCACCTGGCTATCCGCTCCGTGTTCAGCCTGTGAAAGCAGATCCGCAGCAATAAAAGCAGGAGCAACTGTCGCGTCTGCATAAACGGCCAGCTCCGACGGACCGGCAGGCAGATCAATTGCGATTCCTTCGCGCGATAATAATTGTTTTGCACAAGTGACCCAGGAATTTCCCGGACCAAAAATTTTGTATGACGCAGAAATTGTTTCCGTACCGTAAGCCATCACTGCAATGGCCTGCACACCGCCTATCTTCAACACGGTTTGTATGCCGCAGATTTTTGCCGCAAATAAAATAGCAGGATGAATGCTGCCATCTTTTGCCGGTGGAGTGCACAAAACAATTTCACGACAACCTGCAATCAGGGCCGGAACAGCAAGCATAAGCACAGTGGAAAACAAAGGGGCCGATCCGCCTGGAATATAAAGTCCGACTTTTTCGATTGGCAGATTTTTTCTCCAGCAAAAAACACCCGGCATTGTTTCTGTTTTTTGGGGTTCTGATTGTTGGACCGCATGAAACTTTTCAATGTTATTCTTTGCAAGCCTGATCGCCGCTTTTAATTTTTCATCTACCAACATTTCAGCGTTCGAAAACTCAGCCCCGGTCACAACAAAAGAAGCTGCTTTCACACCGTCAAATTTTTCTGTGTATTCCCGCAC
>JALYQL010000132.1 GCA_030855855.1 Bacteroidota bacterium
GAAAGTTGTGTTACCCGCGCACTTAACCGATACACTTTCCCGGACTGAATTTCCCAATTTCTATTTTCCCAATTTCCTCTTTGATAACAAAGAAAAACCGTCCCGGCGAATGGCCAGAACGGTTAAAATATGCTGCGTTAAAAACAGCTTACTTCTTCTTCTCAGGAGCTTTTGCTGCTGCTGCCGGAGCTGCTTTTGCTGCTGCCGGAGCTGCTGTTGTTGCGCCTGGTTTAACTTCTTCAACAACGTTACGTGTAACACGAACAGTCACAACAGTGTTGTTCGGAATGTCCAGCACTGTAAGGCCTGGAACTGTTACGTCTACAACGCGGATTGCATCTCCGATTTCCATCTTGGAAACATCGAGAGTGATTGCGTCTGGAATCTGGTCAACGGGACCGCGTACGGCAATTTTCCGCATTTTACGAATGAGCTTACCGCCGTTACGAACGCCGGGAGCTGTTCCGTCGAATTTCACAGGAAGTTCCATTGTCACCGCTTTTCCGGAAACAACTTCGAGGAAATCAACATGCAGAATCTTGTCAGTAACGGGATGCAACTGTAGTTCCTTCATGATCGCATTGAATTTCTTTCCGTCGAGATCAAGCTCAACGATGTGGACATCCGGAGTGTAAACAAGCGGCTTGAATGCTCTCTCTGCGACAGCAAACGAAACCTGTTCCGTTCCACCATAAAGAATACAAGGGACCAATCCGGAAACCCGCAGCGCTTTTGCATCTTTTTTCCCTACGCCCGATCGGATCGAGCCGCTAATGGCTACTGATTTCATTTTGGTTTTGATTTATGGTTATTGATTAATTAAAAAATTACATGATAAAATGTGAGCTGATCGATTCATGATTGACGATGCGGTGAAACACATCAGCAAACATTCCGGTTACCGAAAGCACTTTGATCTTTGAACTTTCCTGCTTCAAAGGAATTGTATCGGTAACGATCAACTCGGTGATCTTTGATTTTTCAAGCGACTCGTATGCTTTGCCTGAAAGCACGGCGTGTGTACAAAGTGCGCGAACGCTCAATGCACCACGATCCATCATCATATCGGCAGCTTTACAAAGTGTTCCGCCGGTATCAATAATGTCATCCACTAAAACAATATTTCTTCCTTCCATATCGCCGATCGCAGTGATGCTGTCGACCACATTCGCTTTCGAACGTTGTTTGTAGCAGATCACGATCTCGCTTTTCAGATGTTTCGCGTAAGCATTCGCGCGTTTTGATCCGCCCATATCAGGAGCGGCCATCGTGAGCTTCGGAAGCTTAAGGCTTTCGATATAAGGAATGAAAAGTGTGGAAGCAAAAAGATGATCTACAGGGACATTAAAAAATCCCTGTATCTGGTCAGCGTGCAAATCCATCGTCATCACACGGTTTACACCAGCTGTATGCAGAAGATCAGCAATGAGCTTTGCACCGATAGCCACACGAGGCTGATCTTTTCTGTCCTGGCGCGCAAAACCGAAATACGGCATAACAGCAATGATCTCTTGTGCAGAAGCGCGCTTGGCAGCATCCACCATCAAAAGCAATTCAAAAAGAGTGTCCGTTGGTGGCGGAGTGGATTGGATGAGGAAAATAGTGGAGCCGCGAACAGTTTCTTCGTAGTTGGTCTGGAATTCTCCGTCGCTGAATTTCTGGAACGTAAGTTTTCCCAGAGGCTGTCCGTAAGCCGTTGCTACCTGTTCCGCGAAAGGACGGGTGGCTGAACCTGTGAATATTTTAACTTCTGTATCCATGAAATGCCCTTTTTGAAGGGCTGCAAATGTAAGGAAATCAAGGGGATTGGGCAATAGGAAATGCAAATATAACCAATGCCCAACCATGGATTAATTCAACTGTCTTGACACGAATTCGGTTTTCGCCCATTAACAACTGGTTATCAGCAATATATCAATAGCAATCCTGGTCTGATCTTAAACGCCTCAATGTGCACATCACGCATTCAGCATTTATCTCAACGTCATTTTTAAAGCCAGATTCCATAATTTCAGGTTAGAAAAATCTCAACGAAATGGGTGTGAAAAAATGGGAAGAACCTGAAGACCGCCTGGGTCGGATTGCAGCGAAAAATCATCCGTTGAAAAACATGGTGTATTTTATCATTGCTGGAATCTTCATGCTGTTTTTTACTTTGATGGTGGCATTCGGATTCAGCAATCCTGCGCACTATTTTGTAGGGCATCATTTTCCAAAATCTTTCCTGGTGAGCACGCTTGTTATTTTTGTGTGCAGCTTTTTTATGGAACGGATGCGCCGTGCTTTTGACAGGGAAAATGTTAAAGCGCTGCTGCATAATTTGTTGATCTCGCTCGCGCTTTCTCTTGCATTTGCCATTCTTCAGTTCATTGGCTGGAGGGAATTGTGGGAAGGCGATATTACCATTTATGGCGTGGGGGGAATTCCGGATGACACAGGCACAGCGGGCGGGGCATTTCTTTTTGTGATCTCCGGCTTACATCTTTTGCATCTTACGGGCGGGCTGATCTTTCTTTTCATCTCCATGTTCAAAATAGTAAACGTAAGCAGCGATGATGTGCGCGGCGTCATCTATTTCTCCGACCGGCTGGAACGTACTCGGCTGGAGATGCTGGCCAAATACTGGCATTTTCTGGGTGGATTGTGGTTTTTGCTTTTTATTTATTTCCTGTGGTTCTTTGTGTGAAGCGTAAGAATAGGTATTTTCGCATCCCCGAAAGGGAATTGCAGATCTTCTACCGACGCCGGATCTGTAATCAAATGCCCAGATGGCGGAATCGGTAGACGCGCTGGTCTCAAACACCAGTGCCTTCACTGGCATGCCGGTTCGACTCCGGCTCTGGGTACGATGCCGGAAACCCCCTGATAAAGCCTTATTTATCAGGGGGTTTTGGTTCAACAAAAAATTCACAAAACACAAAATGGTCTATTTTCAATTAGTTACATGTTCGGGTTTGCAAGCTGAGTAGTAAAAATCAAAGTGTTATTTCATCCATTTGCGATTTCTTCTTTTGTGTTTTTAGAAAGACTTTGTATTCCAATTCTGCTAACATGTATGAACAATAAAGAATATTAAAATAGTTATTTATGCAAGAACAGAAAACATGGAAAATGCTTTTAAAACATTTGGGCGGAGAAGATTCTAATGAGGAGAAAGAAATATTCTCAAAATGGTTAAATAAGAATGAAAAAAACAAAGTGCTTTTTTATAAAGTAAAAGTTTTGTGGGATGATGAAAATAGTATCGATGAATCCTTTAAACAGAATACATCACTAACATTTTGGGGTCGGTTCACTAAACAGAAAATTAAAGTCTTTATACTCAACCAGGCGATTGGTAACCTTATTGGTTTTATAATCGGAATGTGGGTAACGGCTATGTTTTCCCATTATGTTTTAGAAAAAAGGGGGCTTAAGAATCTTTTTGGGTTAACGGGGCGAAAAAAAATTGCCGTCAATGAAATTCCGGAATGGCTACAAAGCGGAATAGCCATATTGGTTGGATTTATTGCGCTTGAATTAATTAACCATTTTTTTCAAACTAAAAAGCACTTGATAGTATGGGGGTATATTAAAAGATTATACACCAGAATAAAAGAGGCTTTTTGAACTATACATCATGTTTGAAAATTTCTCTTTTCTGAAAATCGCCGGAATTCTATGTTGCTCCCAACTTTCTACCGATGGAGCATTCGAGAGCATTGGTAATGTAAATCAGTTTGCGAATGCGCTCAGTGAAACTTGTGCCGGGAGTTTCGCCAGAATTAATTTTTTATTCAAACGCCTTACTCATTCTATCTTGCCCTGCTTTTGAAATCCCAATATCTTTAGCAACCCTTCGCCAGTTGTTAACTGAACTTTTTACCTGTTCAATTATCTCATTAGCTTTTGGTTTATCTACCCGAAAATATTCTGCAACATTTAATGCAAGTTCTAAGTCGAGGGAATTATCTTTTTCAGAAATATTCAGCCTCAGCCCGCTGCCATATTCATTTGGATTAACATCATAAGCAGGTGATAATCTCCAACCTTTATCCGTTAAAAGAAAGCCGTGATTTCTTAAGTGGTCATCGGTATTTTTCACACAAATATGAAAAACTATTCTTCGCCAAAGCTCTTCTAAATCTGTATTTACATCAGCGCCATTTTTTATTAAGAACTCACCTAATTCCAGGTAACTTACTCCGGTATCGTGTCCTGAACCATCAGTGTGTCCTAATAAAGTCATTGCAGATGCAAAATGAATTCTTTCTCCTTTTTCGTTTCTATCAAATCGTTTAGTGAGATAAGTATGATACTTATTATTGAATTGTTTTATATCGCCTTCTGCAATATTTAATCCTGACCCAACAGCGAGAATATTGACAACCATTTCCCAGGCGCCTACGTTTTTTTCATCCTTTACGCTGGGGAATTTAGCAATCCACAAGTGGCCATTGGCGTCAGCTACACTGGCTTTAGGTCTTGCTCCACCCAATGAGGAGCCTGGAGCAATCAATAAACTGATCCATTTCAAATAATCGACATCATCTATTTTGTCTTCTTCAAATTTTAAACTTGCTTGTTCCAGTTCCCGCAAGGATGTCCAGGGTGGGCCTGCCATGTTTTTATCATCATTCAAAAAACTTCCTTCTTCATTTAATTTGAATCGTAATCCACCCATGCGGTGACCATCAAATACACCGAGCAGATAATCGGATTCTAATAGATTTGTTACTGAACGTTTTTCTTTGCGGGCCCATGCAGCTTCTCTTCTATCCATAAGCACCCGCCCCCAGCGGTCAGGACAGGAATCAAGGAATGCTCCGAAATTTGGCTTTTCATCTTTTGGAAAATAACGCCCGGAATATAATTGCAGATCAGGATCAAGGGTATATGTGAATCCTGATTTCAACCATTCTCTTGTGTATTCAAATGAAAAAATTTCTTTCCCCTTTGCCGGAGTTGCAGAAAGAACACCCATGAGAAATGGATTTTCAAATCCCTCCCAATCTGCATATACTAATATTTCCTTTTTTTCACTCACTTCAATTTCTTTTTAGGAGCTCTGTCTTTTACTTCAAGCTCTGCATCCTGCAATTTTCTTCCTAATGCATCATCAGCACCTACTTTCAACAGATCTTTCTCAAGTCCAAGAACAAACAAAACCTGGCAATAAATACCCATAGCAACACTTCCAGATCCTTTTTCAATCTGCCACAAAGTAACTCTGCTGATGTTTGCCCGCTCTGCTACCTGTTCCCCGCTAAGCTTCCTGCGCAATCTGGCCATCCGGATATTTTCACCAAGTGCAGTAAGGACTTTTCGCGAAGATGGCATTAATACATTTTTTCGGCTATCCATAATGCTAATTATTATGAACAAATATATCATCTTTTGTTCATAATAATGAAAGTTATGGCAATTTCATTTAAGAATAAACTATGCTGCTTTTTACAACTCTTTCCTGATAATGACCCTCTGTCCTGTCTTATTTGAATATTTTCATCCTGAATTTATCCCCGCCATTTCTCCAAAATAAAATCGGGTTACCGGAGAAATCCCCAATAACCCAATTACCTATCGAGCGCAGCCGAGATAACCTATCGAGCCCAGCCGAGATACCCTATCGAGCGCAGACGAGATAACCTATCGAGCGCAGCCGAGATACTTACTCAATAACCTGCTTCAACAAATAAACACTTTCTCCTGCATTCACTTTTACAATATAAATGCCGCCTGAAAGAGTTGAAGTATTGAACTCAACTTTCTCATTTCCTAAACCTGTTCTCGATTCAACCACTCTTCCTGTTGCATCAATAATTTCAATGGAGAAATCTTCGCCTGCAAGACGGCCGAGATCTACAGTGAAATTCGTTGTTGCAGGATTAGGATAAACAGTGATGAGTGAAGATAATGACGGAAGATTATTTATTCCCACAGGATTTGAAAATGAGCAATCCAGCGCGTCGCCGCAGATGTTGTGCACGAGAAAATTTCTCGAGATCGTCAGTGTCGAATCGTAATAAGCAAGCGCCGGTGCAGTTGTACCTACTTCAGGAACGTGATCCTGGCCTTCCCATGTTTCCATGCAATTATCAATGCCGAGATTATCAAGCCGCTCAGCTACAGAAGCGGAACCATCTACCTGCAGCAACGGATATGTTCCGAGCAAATAAATGACCGCGGAGCCATAAGGAACAGTATTGTCATTGTCGCCGTGGAAGAACATTGCCGGCATATCGCCCGGAGCAATCCATGAAGAATCGCCGAGCGCACCACAAATACCGATTACACCACGGAAGGAAGAAGAATAGCCTGAATTTCCGCTGTTGCCTTCAAGCGCACCACCGATACCGAAATGGTTTGCAGTATCTGCGTAAAGGGGAAATTCGCTGATATTGTCCATATACGCCATGTGCAACCCTGTGATCGCGCCTGCAGAAACACCGAGCACATAAATTTGCGAAGTGTCGATGCCGTAATGATTGGCATTTGTGATGAAATCTTTTTTGAAATAACGCACTGCAGCTTTTCCATCATGCACCGCGCGGATCACGGAACCTGCCGCATCAACACTGTCGGGCTGACCTAATGGGAAATTGGTCATTCCGACGCGGTAATCAATTGAAGCGGCCACATATCCCATCTTCGCCAAATCTTTGCTGAGCTGCAGAACATCCGCTCCTGTTTTAGAACCGCCGAGAAAATTTCCTCCGTGAATAAGAATGATGAGCGGACGATTAACTGCTGTGTCCATTTTCGGCATATGCACATCGAGCTTTAATGTGGCAGCGCCGTTGGTGTACGTAACGTTTGATCCGTAGGTAACATTGGAAACCGTGCTGTCCGCAAACATAAAATCACGGAAGCGGATACCATCGCATGGAGTGGTTTGTGCAAATGCTGTAGCTGCAAAACATGTCAGCAAAAGGGAAGAGTAAAGTTTTTTCATTTTGAGTTTGGTTTGTTTTCAAAAAGTAACGCCTGAGGATTTAAACGGTTCCTTTCTTGTGAATTTGTATTCTAATCCAATAGAGGGTGCAATCACACGTGATTTATAAGTTCCCGAAAAGCCCGTTGCAAGATTTGTATCCGAGCGTTTCATTCCCTCAATGTACAACAATGCGAGATCAGCAGAAAATTTTTCGCCGAAATGAATGGAAGCTCCGCAGGTAATTCCCAGGCGGTCCGCATCCGGTGTTTCAGGTGTGAGATAACCGTCTTTTACAGGAGAAACATCGTAATACATTCCCGCGCGCACATCGAAATGTTCATTCAGCTTATACTGCGCGCCGATCCTTGCAATGAAAACGTCTTTATAACAACGTGCATCGCGCACATCCGCAAGCTTATCTGTGTTGATTGCAAAATCAATGCGTAAAGTATCGTAGGTGTGCCAGCCGATAACATTTACATCAACAGCGAATTTCCATTTGCCGGTGGTATAACCCACACCACCGCTGATCACCTGAGGAAGCTTGATGGAGGTGCTGAATGTATTAACAGGAAAATATTCAGACAGCGAAGAAGGAACCTTAAAATCCGCGCTGCCACCATCAACATTTACTTTGACGGATGAACGATAAGAAATGCCTGCCGACAATTCTCTTGTGCATTGCCAGTAAATGCCTGAATTAAATCCGATGCCGCTTGCCGCGCCGTGTAAATTCGCTTCGCCGTATTCGCCTGAATTGTTTTGTACAGGAACACCTTTTCGCAGATCAAAGCTTCCTGTAGCGTAAACAAAACCAACGCCGATACCGAGCTGCTCATTGATTTGCCACGAAACGGTCGGCTGGATAAAAATTGTTTTCAGGTTGATTTCACGAATGAGAAACTGTCCTTTCCAATCGTCGGGCCATTGCGCGCGACTGCCAAAAGGTGTGTACACAGCAATACCGTATGAAAGCTGTTCAATATTATCCGGATTGAATAGCGCATATAAATTGAACGGCGTACCAACATTCTGCACCATGCTTGCAGTATAAACACCAGGTGAAGGTTCAACATATTGGCTTCGCGGAATGAGCAATGTTGTTCCGCCGTTGATTGCAAATTTATAAGGCACAAAGCCGCACGCCCCCGGATTGAAAAAAAGTGTGGAAGCATCCCAGAAAAGCCCGGTGCCGGTGTGGCCCATTCCCAATTGTTTTTGTCCCTGCGCGTTCACCTGGAAACCACCGGCGTGAACATTGACTGCTGAAAATAAAATGAAGAAGGGGAGTAAGCGTTTAAGCATTTCTCAAATTTAATTAAAACAGGGTACGAATATTACGAAAAGGGTACGAATTACGAATCAAAACGAATATACGAAGGGATCGAATTGCGAAACAAGCGAATATACGAATGAGAAAAAGCACTTCTCAGGATTCGTATTATTCGAAAGATTCGTAATTCGTCCCCCCCGTAATTCGCACCCTGTTTTCAGAAACGTCCGAAAACAAAATTTCCCGCGCGAGGCGGGAAGTTTTGTGGCAAACACATGAAACACATGTATAGAGGAAGAACGGCTTTCGGGAGAAAACTCGCCCTTCAGGAGTACAAATTTAGTGGTGATGCTTAGCTTTCACCGAACGCGTGCTACCCTGATAAGCATCACATCCGCCTTGTTTGTGTTTGCATGAAGGAAGCATTGTTAAAACAAAAGCTGAAACAACTAATGTCATAATGATTCCTTTTTTGGACACTAAAGAGGTGATTGCTGCTTTCATAACTGGGGCTCAAAATTGATTTTTAGCGCGTTTCTGGTAATTAGGGCAGGAAAAGCACAAATTCCACATCGTCTTCTCAATTATTTTTCTGAATATTTCAATATCATCTGATTATCAGCAACTTAAATTTTATGCAATGCTAAAACTCCCTGAAATCAAGGGTTCCGGAGCATTTATTTTCGGGTTTTATATGGAAAATGAGGCTTTCCTACCCTTTTTAAGCAGGTCAGGGTTTGTGTTTTGTAAAAAATGTTCTACTTTAGGATTGGCATTACAACACATCGTTTCATAGTTAATCCTAATTACAGTGCGTTTACGCTTTCTCTGGCCTAAAAAGGAAACCCAGCTGAGCGATCAGGAATTAATTGAGAAGTACAAGTCTACTTCCAATTCCTGGTATGCAGGCGAACTGTTCCGTCGTTACACCCAGTTGATCACCGCGGTTAGTTACAACTACCTGCAGAACAACGTGGATACTGAAGATGCCGTTATGGAAGTCTTCGAGATTATCCTGCGCGATCTGCAGCACCACGAAGTCAACAATTTCAAAACATGGGTTTATTCAGTAACGAAACACCTCTGCTTGAAGAAGCTAAGGAAGGACAGTATGGTAG
>JALYQL010000211.1 GCA_030855855.1 Bacteroidota bacterium
CTACAGAACATTGCCTTCAGTCAATAAGTCTTTATAACCAGGCAAAAGACCAATTCGGTGAAGCGATCAGCCAGATGTCATTAGGCAATATTTATTTTGAACAGAAGAATTACCCTGAAGCCATCAGCTGTTACACCGAAGCAAGAAAATTAAATAATGCTTCGAAGAAAAATACAATGCTCGAAGCAGGGCTGCTGCTTGATATTGCAAATGTTTACAACCGCAAAAAAAGCAATGATTCCGCACTTGCGTTTTATTACGATGCGATGAAGGTTCTTGAAAAAGAAGGAACCCAGAGGCAAATATCGGTCGTGTACAATAATATCGGTACAGTGCTCGAAAGCCAGGAAAAGTATAAAGAGGCGATGGAATATTACAGGAAAGGCTTTGCCATCCGCATTGCTATCGGAGATTCAGATGGCGTGTGTTCCATTTACCAGAATATGGGGAATAATCATGCAGACACAAAACAATTTGACTCTGCACTTTATTATTACAATGCCGCGCTTGGAATGGCAAAGCGACTGAAGATCCGTTCGCAGGAAGTAAGTGTTTACAGCGATATGTACGCTTGCTACGCCGATATGGGATTATATAAAGAAGCGTTTGATTACCAGTCGAAATACCTGGTGCTGAATGACTCGCTTACAGGCGAAGAAAACCAGCAATCGGTGAATGAGCTTCGTGAAAGGTATAATGCTGAAAAACGCGACCGGCAGATCATTGAGCTGGAAACAAATTCGTTGCTTGACGCTGAACATTCGCAACGAAACATCATGCTAATGCTCATTGTAATTCTTGGAACGTTGCTGCTCGCGTCGGTTTTCTATTTCCGTTACCGGGGCAAGATCAAAACCAATCATGTGCTGGCGCAGCAGAACGCGGAGATTACTTTGCAGAAAAAATCCATCACCGATAGCATTAATTACGCGAAGAAGATCCAGGATTCCATCCTGCCGCCCGAGCACCAGATCAAAAGAGTTTTGCCGAACAGCTTTATCCTTTATGAACCGAAAGATGTTGTGAGCGGAGATTTTTACTGGCTCGACAGCCGCGATAATTTTTCCATTTTTGCCGCCGTCGATTGTACTGGTCATGGTGTGCCCGGCGCATTGATGTCGGTTGTCGGCTTTAACCTGCTCAACCAGGCGGTAAATGAAATGGGGCTCACCAAACCTTCTGATATCATTCACCATCTCGATTATGGTGTAAATAAATTATTGCGTCAATCGGATGGCGGGAATACCGTAAAGGATGGGATGGATCTTGCTTTATGCTCTTATGATTCCACCACCCGCAAAGTGCAATACGCCGGTGTTTTTAATCCGGCCTATATCATTACAAAAGGAGAATTCATCCAGCTCAAACCTGACAAATTTCCGATCGGGATTAATGCTGATGGTGTAACAGATACTTATAACAATCACGAATTCCAGCTGTATCCCGGTGATATGATCTATTTATTCAGCGATGGATATGCAGATCAGTTTGGCGGACCGATGGGGAAAAAATATAAGTATAACCGCTTCCGTGAATTGCTGCTGAAAATTAATCCGCTCTCCTGCGAAGAGCAAAAACAGGTATTGAAAAAATAATTCGTATATTGGAAAGGCAATTTAGAGCAAGTCGACGATATTCTTGTTATTGGTGTGCGTGTGGAATAATTTAATAAGTATGCGCCTGAATTTTTTAAAGACGCTTGTTTTCCCTTTCCTGCTGCTGTGGGCCGCCTCTTCATTTGCCCAGTCAGATCGTAAAGTTGACAGTCTGAAAGCTATTCTTGCACGTGAACCGGTCGACAGCATTAAGGCAAACGTCTACAACGGCCTTGCCGATATTTATCGCTTCAATGATGCAAATGCGCACCAGCAGTATTCAATAAAGGCAATTTCCACTTCCCGGAAAATAAATTATGCGCGCGGATTGGCTTCAGGGTATAATATGTACGGCCAGTGGTTTGAAAATAAAGCCAGCTATGAAAACGCCCTGATGTATTACGATTCTGCCCTGACAAAATGGAAGCAGATGGGCAATGAAAAAGAAGTCGCGCATATGTATCTTAATATGGCGAATGTTTACAATCGTCTTGGTAATTATCCCTCCGCAGCTGAGAATACGCTCCGTTCGTTAAAGACACAGGAGAAGATGAACAATACGTTTGGTGTAGCTGCCTGTAATCTTACGCTCGGAAATATTTATTATTCGCAGGGAGATACGGATGGTGCGCTCGCTGCATATAAAAAAGCTTTTGCATTGAACAGGCTGAGCAAGCGCAATCCCGATTTTGAAGGCGCTGTGCTTGCGAATATCGGCGCGATGTATAATCAGAAAGGCGATTATTATTTAGCCTTGAAGTATATGCGCATGGCCGAGCAGGTATTCAGCAGCAACGGTATGTCGTCGCGGTTGGGATCTTCGAATAATAACATGGGCGCAGTCTACCGTGATCTTGAGCAATATGATTCCGCTATCTTTTATGGAAAAAAAGGATTAAAAATATACAGGGAGGCAGATCGGCCGGAAGGTGTGGCCAATGCATTGATGGCGCTCGGGCTTACAGAAAAATGGCTCGGCAGCAATGATTCCGCGCTGAGCTATTTTACCAGCGGTCTTACCATCTCGAGGCAGATCGGCACACGCGACCTTGAATCCAATTTTTATTACCAGCTGAGCATTATTTATAAACGTAAAAATGATTTTAAAAATTCGCTGGAAAATCTTGAACGTTATGTCGACCTGAACGATAGCCTGCACGGTGCAGAATCCACTTCAAAGATCGACAACCTTCAAAAAAGTTACGAACTCGACAAGAAGAACAAACAAATGCTGGAGCTGCACGAAGCAAAAGTCAGGGCGGATGAAGCTTATAGACGCAACATCCTTTTTTTCATTGCGGGAGGAATATTGCTCATTGGAATTATCGTAGTCGTCATCATCGCGTTGCGTAATAAACAAAAACTTAATTCACTGCTTGAGCGCAAGAACGATGAAATTTCTCAGCAGAAGGAAGAGATCACCGCGAGCATTACGTATGCAAGAAGAATTCAGCAGTCGGTAATGCCGGATGAACGCATCCTGCAGAAATCGGGCTACGAGTATTTTATTCTGAATAAGCCCCGGGATATTGTCAGCGGAGATTTTTTCTGGCTCGCCGAAAAAAATAATAAAACGTATATCGCTGTAGCCGATTGTACAGGCCATGGAGTTCCCGGCGCGCTGGTTTCCGTGATCGGGGTAAATATCCTCAACAAAATCATTGAACAGCCGGGTACGCCTTCTCCCGCTGAAATTCTTGAGCTGCTGCACGTGATGATGATTCACACGCTTAACAAAGATGCTGATGCAAGAGACACTTCAGACGGAATGGACATTGCTTTACTTTGCATTGATAAAAATTCCGGCAAAGCCAGCTATGCGGGAGCTGGCCGTCCTCTGTATCTTTATGATGCGACAGGGCTGCACATTGTAAAAGGAAACCGCTTTTCTGTTGCTGCAGAAAAAAGTTCTGAAGACGCGCCTTTCACAGAAACAGAAATTCCATTGGCGCCCGGCATGACCTTCTACATGTCTTCCGACGGCTACGCAGACCAGTTCGGGGAAGCGACCGGCAAAAAATTTCTCTCGAAAAATTTCACCGATCTTCTTTCAAAGGTTTCTTTACTCACTGTAAAAGAGCAGTCAAAACGCATCGACGACGAATTTTTGAAATGGAAAGGAAACCTGGAGCAGGTAGATGATGTGCTGGTGCTGGGGATTAAGATTTAAAAAGGGGAACGAATTACGAATCTTTCGAATACTCCTGAAAATCAGGCATTCGTACATTCTTTTGATTCGTAATTCGTTCCCCCTTTTTATTCCACCAATGAAATCCCATTCAGATCCGTCGTGAGCACATCGCTCATGTAATCGAAGAATGGCCGCAGATTTTTAAATGCCTGGTTCAGCGTTGCCGGAAAATTATCACTCAGCACTTCTTTGTCTGTGAAATTATGTCTCAGCACAAAAGATTTATACCTGAGCAGGTCGATAGCAGGATGATCTTTATCAAATCCTTTTGGTGTAGTAAGTAATCGTGCGCCCCGCAACTCTCCGAAAAAACTTTTTGTCTTTTTATTTCCGAGGAGCTTTTTCCAGTCTTTATTATTACGATCAATATCCTGCCTGATACGTTTAAGGTCATCCGGGCCAGGACCATAAAATCCACCTGACATGTAAGAATTTCCGGGCTCGATATGAAAATGATATCCGCCGCGTTTCAATTTCGTAGCACGACGGAAAGAACCGCTCCATGAAGTTTTATAAGGTGATTTATCTTTTGAAAAACGAACATCCTTATAAATGCGATACAATACATTCTTCGCTGATGCATTTTCTATTTCATCATGCGTATGCATCATTTCCAAAAGGTTTTCCGCAAACACAAGCATATTTTCCTGCTCAGCGAGATAACGGTCTTTATGCTTGTTAAACCAATCGCGGTTATTATGCTTCCCGAGATCTTTAAGAAAAATAAAAGTGGATTTTTTGATCGTCGCCTTATTCTGATTCTTCATACGCAAAGATAATCAATCAGAATTTTTCGGGCTGGCATAGGGGTAAAATGGGACTGGAACAGTTATGGCAAATTGCATTCTGATGAAGCCACATTCAACTGAAAAATCTGCGCACATAAGCATGGTATACGACACGGATTTATTTAGGTTTCATTGATTTCCTGTAACTATTTCAAAACTCGTGTGCGGCACCCTGATTTCCAGCGGTTTTAAAATTACTATGCATGCATATAAAAGTTGTTAACCGCCAAAAATTTGGAGTGGCCTGAAACCCACATGGATAAAGGGTCGTTGAATCATGTAGTTCTTTGCACGTAAAAACAAATTCTGAAAGGAGAATCGTTATGAGCAACCTCTACGCACATGGATGGAAAATCCTCATTTGCTTAATCATCACATTCATACAAACGAATACAGAAGCATATGCTTCGCACGCACAGGGAGGCGATCTTACCTACACCTGTCTCGGCGGTAATCAATACCGTTTACGTTTAGCATTTTACCGGGATTGCTCCGGAACAAATGCACCTGGCAGCGTTAACATTGACATCACATCAGCATCATGCAATCAAACCTTAACAGCAACACTTACTCCGATACCAGGCACAGGACAAGACGTCACTCCTATTTGTCCGAGTCTTTTAACAGTCTGTAACGGGGGAAATAATCCCGGTGTTCAGGAATGGATCTATGAAGGAAATATTACTTTACCACAAGCTTGTACCGATTGGGTTTTCGCATTCACACTTTGCTGCAGAAATGCCGCTATCAATACAATCGTAAATCCCGGCGGAGAAAGCATTTATATTGAGACTCATCTCAATAATGTTGCAGCCCCTTGTAACAATTCACCAACCTTCTCAAATATTCCTGTTCCGTTTATCTGCTCCGGACAAAGCTATTGCTTCAATCACGGAGCAATTGATCCTGACGGCGACTCACTTGCTTATTCGCTCGTCACTCCGGCAACAAGCCCTACAACTAACGTTACATACATCGCGCCTTATTCTGCAAGCCAGCCGATACAATCTTCACCTCTCGTTACTTTTAATTCTGTCACCGGCGATATTTGCATGAATCCAACACAAATCGTTGTAACGGTAATGGCAGTGCGTGTAGAAGAATGGAGAAACGGCGTAATGATTGGTTCGGTTGTGCGCGATATTCAACTACGAACGATCAGCTGCACAAATAATCTTCCGACCATTACCGGAATAAACGGCGGAAATAATTACAGTGCTTCTGTATGCGCAGGAAATACACTGAGCTTTTATGTAAACTCTTCCGATCCTGACGCAGGACAAAACTTAACAGTTACCTGGAACAACGCAGTAACAGGCGCGACATTCACTACTTCTGCCGGACCAACACCAAGCGGAACATTCACCTGGACACCGACTGTAAATAATGTAAGCAACACACCTTATTGCTTCACCATTACAGTAACAGACGATGCTTGTCCTTATGCTGGCTCGCAGACATTTGCGTTCTGTGTCACAGTAACAGGATTCGGATTGAACATTTCATCATCAGGAACAAACTGTGGCGCCTCAAACGGAAGTGCTGCAGTTATCGTTACCGGTGGAAATGGACCTTACTCTTATCAATGGTCGCCTTCCGGTGGAAATAACCCGAATGCAAATGGTCTGCTATCAGGAAATTATTCAGTGACCGTGACAGATGTTACAGGATGTGTTTCGACAGCAACTACAGTTGTTACACAAGGTCCTTCCAATGCAACAGTAAATGCTGCTGTTGTTGATGTTCAATGTTTCGGCGGAACTAACGGCAGCGCATCATTAAGTGTAAATGGCGGACAAGGACCTTATACTTATCAATGGTCCAACAGCGCAGTGACAAATTCCATCTCAGGATTACCGGCAGGAACATACAGCGTGATTGTAACTACAGCCAACGGCTGTACCTCCACAACAACCGTGACAGTCACACAACCTGCAAGCGCGCTTACCACACCGGCTTCGATCATTGGAAATGTTTCCTGCTTTGGTGGAAATAACGCGCAGGCTTCTGTAAATGCAAGCGGCGGAACTTCTCCATATTTCTATAGCTGGAATTCTACGCCTACACAAAACACAGCTACTGCTACAACACTTGGCTCAGGAGTTTACACTGTAATGGTCACTGATGGAAACGGATGCGTCTCTTCCGCTTCAGTTACTATTACAGAGCCGCCCGTTCTTACAGGAAATACAAGCATGACTTCTGTTACCTGCAACGGCGGAACAAACGGATCTGCACAGATTAATTTATCCGGTGGTGTGCCGCCTTATGCTACGGTTTGGAATTCAACTCCGCTGCAATACGGTAATAGCGCTGTGAATCTTGTAGCCGGAAATTATACGGTGAATGTTACAGATGCAAATGGCTGCACTATTTCTGCACCTGCAAACATCACACAACCTGCACCTCTTTCTGCCGGCATTCCCGTGGCAACAAATGTTTCCTGCTTCGGAGGAACAAATGGTTCTGCAGCTGTGAATCCAAACGGTGGAACGGCTCCTTACAATTTTTCATGGAATACCATTCCGCCACAATTCACACCCAGCGCGACAGTGATGAATGCCGGTTCATATACAGTAACAGTAAGTGATGCAAACGGCTGTGCAACTGTCAGCACTATTTCAATTACAGAACCGGCGCTGCTTACCTTACAGCCTTCAGCCGGCGACACCGTTTGTCCCGGACAACAGGCAATTGTCGGAGTCACTGCTGCAGGCGGAACAGGTCCTTACACGTACAACTGGAACAATAATCTTGGAAACAATCCGTCACACACTGTCAGCCCTTCGGTTGCGACAACTTACAGCGCAACTGTTACAGATGCAAATGGCTGCGTCAGTCCGGCGTCCAATGTTTTTATTGATGTGTTCCAGTTTTCTGCAGCAGATCTGATCATGTCCTCGGGGCCTGCTTTGTGTGCAGGAGGAACAACAACCGTTGGCGCAAATGTTACAGGAAATCCTGGTCTGCTTACATGGGTATGGCAAAATCAGCCGTGGACGAACGGCGGACCCTTTACAGTTCAGCCATCACAAACTACAACTTATCCTTTAACAGTTACAAGTCATTGTGGCGTATCAGTAAGCAACAGCGCAGTAATTACAGTGCATCCGCTTCCTGCAATTCTGCTTACACCGCAAACTGCATCAGGTTGCGATCGTGTTCCGGTTACATTTACCGATACTGATCCGGCGAATACTGGTTGCAATTATTTCTGGGATTTCGGCGACAACTTCACCGGAACCGGAAGTTCGATCTCGCACAATTATACCGGCAGCGGAATATTTACAGTGCATGTAATTGTGACTTCACCATTTGGCTGCGTAGGAAACTCAAACACGATCGCCGATGTTAACGTTTTCGATTCACCGGTTGCAGGTTTTTCTGTCGCTTCTACCGTGATGAGCGAGCTGGAGCCGACATTCCATTTTGAAAACCAGTGCTCTGTCAACACGATCGGCTGGCAATGGGATTTCGGTGACAACACCACAGACAATGTTGCGAGTCCGGCACACACCTATGCACAACGTGGAACTTATACGGCGAGATTAATTGCAACATCAAACGGCGGCTGCACGGACACAACTGAATTGCCGGTAACTGTCGAGCCTGAATTTACATTGTATGTTCCGAATGCCTTCACACCCAACGGCGACGGAAAAAATGACATCTTCCTCGCTTATGGAAACGAGATCTCCAGCTTTAAAATGGGTGTGTATGACCGCTGGGGAAATTTAATTTTCACTTCTGATGATATCATGAGCGGTTGGGACGGACGTGCAAGCGACGGAAGTGAAATTGCGCAACAGGACGTGTATGTGTATAAAATAGCGGTGAAGGATTTCGAAGGAAAAGCGCATGGTCTCACGGGAAGTTTCTCTCTCCTGAAATAGAACGTGACCTGTGTGTGTTTGTTTGGTAACGATGAAAGGGCGCCGTGCAAAGGGCGCCCTTTTGTTTTGTTTTTCTTTTTCTTCTTTTAAACTTCGTGCCTTGCTGCCTTGGTGGCAATATCCCTGCACGAAATCTTTCGCCGCAAAGGCACGGAGGCACAAAGACACGGAGGCGCAAAGAAAAATGATTGAAAGTTTTTATCGTAAACAGCGCGGATTCGAAAGAGCTTTATTTCATTTGAAATTGGTAATCCAGCACCGAAGGCGTCCCCTTGGGATAATTGGTAATTTTTTTTACTCCGCCAGCAATTGCTGAATCAACCGCAACGCTTCCGCCGTATCTTTTTCATAAGCCGCACCCGTAGCAGGACCATTAAATCCCGTGTACACCATTCTCACTTTCCCGGTTTTGTCAATATAAATTGTTGTTGGAAAAGACATGATGCCATTTAAGAACGGCAAGCTTTCAGAGGCCGCATTCTTTCCTGATTTTCCTGTATTCAGAAAAGTATATTTCGCATTAAAATGATCGCGCACACGACGGATAGATGGATTTGCTTTTGCCGTATCAGGAGAGCGCTCGTACGCCAAAGCAATTACTTCCAATCCTTGCGACTGATATTTATTATACACATTCGTCATCCACGCCGTTTCATCCATGCAATTCGGACACCAGCTTCCGGTGATTTGAATGATCACCACTTTGCCTTTGAATTTCGGATCGGATAATGATACAGGGTTTCCTTTGAGATCATTAAAAGTGAAATTCACATTGGAAGAATCTTTTACAAATGTCAGCTTAGACGGATCACGCAATTCAAATTTTTCATTTTGTTTTGCGGTCCATTTTTCATAACCGTATTTTCCATACCATGCAGCGCCTTTTACAGGATTGTGATAAAAATCAGCCTGGAATAAAAAAGCATGAGACCCATCAAAACAGGAAAGCGTTAATTCTCCGCAGGAAGTAAGTCCACCTTCAAGAAAACGGTAATCTCCTGTTTCAGTAAGAAATGTTCCGTAATAATTTCCGGCTTTTATATTCCGGCTGAAAACACCAATCGCTTTGCTGCTGTCTGCCGTTCCCGGACTGAAATCACATTCCCATTTTATTCCACTGATATCCGGATCAGCAGCGCGACACAGGACATACTTAAAACGTGGCTTGCCATATTCCGCTTTGAATTTTAACTGGTAAGGCTTGCTCGCCGAATGATTAAAAAATGTTCCGTGAAATCCGCCAACAGAATCAATTTTACATTTGAACCAGGAATCAAATACAGGCATGTGCCAGTTAATAGAATCTTTTGTAACCACCAGATTTTCTACGGTGATGTTTTCACTTGCATTATGAATGATCATGGAATAAAAAAGCGGGCCGAGATCAACGGTGAATGTAAATGGCAATTCTGTAGTGTCGTTTAATGTCAACGTTCCTTTCCACACCCCTTTCCGGATGCGCGAGGGCACTTTCGAAGGCTGGGCGAAAGAAAAATGAATTATGAAGGCGGAGAAAATTAAAACAAGAAAAGACTTCTTCATCTGAGACTAAATTTGTTGCCTGCTAAACTACGTTTATTCATTCCAAAAGAAAAACCGCAATAGACGTGTGAGTTAGTCATGGTTGTATTCGCCCGGAAAACTACTTCCGTTTGTTTCCGGGATTTCTGCTGGTATGAAAAACCGCGTGAATAAAAATAGTTTTATCCTTTATCGTATAGATAATAAGGAATGGAAAAACTCCCAAATAACTTTCACGAAAGTTGTCCCGTTTTTGTGGGAAGGAAAAGGGATGGCTTAGTATTAAATCTAACTTTTCATTCAGAGTCAAAAGAAATCTATCTCCTAAACCTTCCTGCTGATCTTCATACCAATTATATGCGTTTTGAATCTCAGGTTTTGAGCTTTCTGAAAAATGAAGTCTAAAAATCATTTTGACTTCGCCTTATAATTCTTACGAATTTCTGATTTAAGTTTTCCCCAGGAAATTGTTTTTATTTCTCCTGCTTCAAGACCTTTCGCTCTCCGTTTAACTTCTTCATACTGCGTATTGGTCATCATAGATTCTCCTTCTTCTTCCATCTCCAATGCCTCGCTCAACAGTGCATTTACCAACCGCAATGTTTTTTCATCTGCCTTATCCACATATTTGTGAACCTGTTTTCTTAATACTGCTTTTGTCATACTACTAATTTACATCATTCCATTTCAAAATAAAAGCGGAACAAATTAAATTGCCCCGCTTTTTAATATTACCCGGATAAACAGGTCAGATATTAAACTCAATCCCCTGCGCGAGCGGCAATTGATTTCCGTAATTGATTGTATTCGTCTGGCGGCGCATATATACTTTCCATGCATCGCTGCCCGATTCACGTCCGCCACCGGTTTCTTTTTCACCGCCAAATGCGCCACCGATCTCCGCACCCGAAGTTCCGATGTTCACATTCGCAATACCGCAATCCGAACCTTCTGCCGAAAGGAACTGTTCCATCTCGCGCATGCTGTTGGTGAAAATAGAAGATGACAATCCCTGCGGAACACCATTCTGCATCGCAATCGCTTCATCGATATTTTTATATTTCATCACGTAGAGGATTGGTGCGAATGTTTCTTCCTGCACAATATGAAATTCATTTTTCGCTTCAATGATGCATGGCTTCACATAACATCCGCTTTCATAATTATCGCCATTCACCACGCCGCCTTCAACGATCATCTTTCCGCCTTCTTTCTTCGCTTTCTCAATCGCGTTCTGGTAATCTTCCACTGCTTTTTTATCAATGAGCGGGCCTACGTGATTTTTTGCATCCAATGGATTTCCGATCGAAAGCTGCGCGTACGCATTTTTCAAAACAGAAATTGTTTTATCGTAAATGCTTTCGTGTATGATCAGTCGTCGTGTAGAGGTGCAGCGTTGTCCTGCAGTTCCCACCGCACCAAACACCGCGCCCACCAGCACCATGCTCAGGTCTGCGTGTTCGGAAACGATGATCGCATTATTACCGCCTAATTCTAAAATCGCTTTTCCGAAACGTTCTGCCACAAGACCGGAAACTCTTCTTCCGATACGTGTCGATCCCGTGAAGGAAACCAGCGGAACACGTTTGTCATTATTCATCAGGTCGCCCACAGGATTTCCGATGAGCACGCAGCTCACACCTTCAGGGACATTATTTTTCTTGAGCACGCTAACAATAATGTTCTGGCATGCAATTGCGCAAAGAGGTGTTTTTGAAGATGGTTTCCACACGCACACATCACCACACACCCACGCAAGAGCCGCATTCCAGCTCCATACTGCGACAGGAAAATTAAACGCGGAAATAATTCCTACGATGCCTATCGGATGCCATTGCTCGTACATACGATGGCGCGGACGCTCGCTGTGCATTGTCAGTCCGTAAAGCTGGCGCGAAAGTCCGACAGCAAAATCACAGATGTCGATCATTTCCTGCACTTCACCTAAACCTTCCTGGAGTGATTTTCCCATCTCGTAAGAAACGAGCTTTCCCAAAGGTTCTTTGTACGCGCGCAGCTGATCGCCCATCTGGCGCACGATCTCTCCGCGTTTAGGCGCAGGAATTGTACGCCACACTTTAAATGCTTCTGATGCTGTTGAAATTACTTTTTCATAATCATCAGCAGTCGCCTGGTTTACGCTTCCGATAAATTGTCCATCGGCAGGAGAATAAGAATCCACTTTGGGCCCTGATGTATTCCAATGAGTGGTGCCGGTGGAAGCGCCAAAGTTTTGTTCTTTAATTCCGAGCGCTTTCAACGCTTCAGCAATTCCAAAATTATCAATGAGAACCTGCGACATGAGTATGTTTTTTTAGGGACTGTAAAGGTACGGGTAATTACCAATTATCCCAAGGGGACGCCTTCGGTGCATGATTACCAATTACCAATGAAATTCCCTTAATGCATACCAAAGCGCACACTTAAAAGTACGCGCTTTGGTATGCATCAGGAAAAATTATTTTATTCTTTCGGCTTGATGCCCACTAAAAATTTAGCAGTAATCGCTTTAGAAAGCGTGGCGAAAGACGTTTCGATAATTTTTTTCGGTGAATTGGTGGTGGAAAGGAAAGTAGATTTGCTTTTTCCCATTGCCACACGTTTCCCGTCTTCTGTTTTGAACATGGTCCAGTGGAGCACCACTGAGCGGTTAAAATCGGTTTTCCCCATCAGGTTGCTCGGATCTGAACCAAGATCATTTTCCATATCAATCTCATTCAGAAACAATACATAATCCGCGCTGTATTTTTTCTTCAGGTATGCAAGCAGGTTCGGATTGAGCACGATCGTGTTCATGAATTTATCCGATTCATCACTTTGCACAGCGACCTGTCCTTTCTGAACCCCGGTTTGCTGTTTCAGCCTTGCCGAATCTGCCTTGGTCGCGTTGAGCGGAAAATTCACGGGCGTGTAAGACATTGTAGTATGCGTGTAAACATAATACAGGTCAGACTGCATCTTCGTCGTATCATCGATGAGCGAAACAACATTGTATGCTGGGCCGAAAGATTTTTTCAGCTGGTCGATCATTCCGCGTCGGAAAGATTCCTGGATCTGGGCGAATTTCTGTGAAGTTTCTTTGCTGATGGCGCGTGAAATATCCGACATACAATTGAACATGCGCGGCTCCCATGGAATTACAAGGACCTTTGTCTTCTTTACAATAGAAGGATCTTCCTTGCCGCCTTCGCTTTTGGTGGTTTGCGCCGAAATTTTCAGCGAAGAAAACGCAAGTAATAGAAGTAAAAGAAAAACTCGCTTTAGGGAGATGCTCATTTTTTCAGGATGCGTTTCAGGCGTTTAAATTGCAATTGTAATGCCACATACGAAAATCGAAAGAAAAAATCTCCTGTGGTTCACAAATCAGCTTACTTATTAAACGCTGGTTATTAATAAAACGCCTTAGTTTTTGCTTTGTTTTGGCAAAAATTGAGATTCTGCTTATTTAAATGCCCGCAGAATATCATTCCCGTTGGAAAAGATCAGGAGAGCGAGAACGAAATACATTCCTATCGTCAGTGCTTTCTGCATAAACTTCTCGCTGACTTTTTTGCGCGTGATCATTTCCCAGAGGATGAATAAAATGTATCCGCCGTCGAGCACAGGAATCGGTAATAAATTCATGAATGCGAGGATGACAGAAATCATTGCAGTGGTGCGCCAGAAAGCTTCCCAATCCCATTCGCTCGGATACATTTTTCCTATGCTGGCAAAACCGCCGAGTTTAGTAACACCTACTGAAGTAAATAAAAGCCGGAATTGCTTCACGTAATTTCCAAGCGTTCCCATTGTGACTTGCCATCCATGGCCCCATGATTCCCCAAATGTAAAAGTCTGCTTTTCTTCTTTGAATTTTGGATCTCTTAGTTTCACTCCAATTTCACCTTCATCATTCACAATGACATTGGCAGACTGTAGAACACCATCCCTGATATACCCAATTGATAGCGTTTTTGTTTTATTACTTTGAAAAGCCGTAACAAACTGCTGGTAAAACATCAGGGTGTCAGTTCCAATGGAAACCAGTTTGTCTCCTTCTTTCAACCCTGCAACCTGCGCTCCCTTTCCGGGAATAATGGTATCAAGCACAAATGGATATCCGGGTTGAAAAGGAATGACTTCTTTGTCGATGAATTTAAGATCATCACCTTTAGCAATTGGGATATTTATAACTTTCCCATCGCGCTCAACCTGTATTGACCTGGGCTGATCGAGTAAAACAGAAACAGCTCCTTTACGAATATCATCGACCTTTTTATTATCAAGGGATAAAATTTTGTCTCCGTTTTTCAATCCCATTTTCTCCCCGATAGGATCAACATAAATTCCATAGAGCGCATTTTTTGCAGGGAGATACGATTCACCGTAAACCCAGGATACCATGCTGAAAATAATAATCGCCAGGAAAAAATTTACAAGAATTCCACCTGCAAGAATGATCAGCCGCTGCCATGGTTTTTTTGCGCGGAATTCATGCGGCTGAGGAACCGTCCCGGCTTTTTCATCCGGGTCGCCCATCATACCATCGATATCTACATAACCACCGAAAGGAAACCATCCAAGACCATATTCGGTATCGCCGATCTTCTTTTTGAAAAGCGAAAACTTCAGCACATTCGAAAAAGGAAAAAGGAAATCGAAAAAGAGGTAAAATTTATTCACCTTCGTTTTGAACATCCGCGCGGCAATGTAATGGCCGAATTCGTGAAGGATAATCAGTAGGGAAAGGCTGAGGAAAAATAATGTGAACTTTATCACTGAGGAAAGGATTTACGAATTATCCCGAAGGGACGCCTTCGGCGCGTTGTACGAGTTACGATTTTAAAATTAACAGGTACAAAAGTAAGAATAAAGGCGGGGCGTTTTACAAGAAATTCCCGTTGCCCGGATGCATATTTTTCATGCGTTTCATTTAACAAATAATGGGAGTTTGCGCTGCCCGGCTATAACTGTTCATGTAAAATCACGTGACCTGCGAACACAAAAAAGAGGTCGGTTTTGCTATTTTAATCACAAAATTAATCCCGTTTTTTAATAGTTACACTTTCGATTTACGGTATTAAATTTTAGCTTTGTACAATGATTGATCGCATAATCAGCCCGCATCTGAAAAGAATGATGAAGCTCTTTCCTGCTGTCGGCCTTATTGGTCCGAGGCAATGCGGAAAAACGACGCTCGCCCTCCAGATCAAAAAAGAGCTGGGCGATAAAGCGCTCTATTATGATCTCGAAAGTCCTGACGATGAAAATAAATTCCGGGATCCGGAGCTGCTGCTCAATAACCTTGTCGCCAAAACCATCATTATCGATGAGATACAGCGCAAGCCGGAGCTTTTTGCTATACTGCGCTCGATCATTGACAAAAACCGAAAAAACGGAAGATTTTTATTGCTCGGATCTGCATCACCGGAAATGATCAAAGGCGCTTCCGAATCACTGGCCGGAAGAATTACTTACATCGAAGCCACACCCTTTCTACTCGGCGAGTTGCCCTCATCACCCGACACAGAAAACAAACACTGGCTCAGAGGCGGATTTCCCGGTGCATGGCTTGCTCGCAGCAATAACGACGCAAAAGCATGGATGGCTGCTTTCACGCGCACTTTTATCGAACGCGATCTGAACACACTTTTCGGAACGTCTTTCTCACCTGCGCTTATGTTCCGGCTCTGGCGCATGCTCGCACACCAGCACGGGCAGCTGTGGAACGCTGCGTCTTTTTCAAAAGGACTTGATATAAGTCCGGTGACCGTAAACCGCTATGTAGATTATCTTCAAGGCGCATTTATGGTGCGCAGACTTCAACCCTGGTTTGAAAATTCACGCAAGCGCCTGACGAAAAGTCCAAAGGTGTATATCCGTGATAGCGGAATTCTTCATCACCTGCTCGGGCTATACGACAAGAATTCTTTGTTGAATCATCCGTCTGTCGGGTATTCCTGGGAAGGTTATGTGGTAGAGCAGATCTGCGCGCTGCTTCCGGATACGGTTCACCCGTTCTTTTACCGGACAATTGACGGGGCCGAAATGGATCTTGTAATTGCGAAAGGTATTAAACCGCACGTATGCATTGAGATCAAGCTCAGCACTGCGCCTTCCGTATCACGGGGAATGACGCAAAGCATTATCGACCTGGAATGTAAGAACAACTTCATCATTACATCCGGGAATGCGCCCGCATGGAAAATCAGGAAAGATATTGTGGTGTGCGGGCTGCAGGATTTTCTGAAAAATCAACTTGGAAGGCTGATAAAATAATACCGTATTTCAATAGTTCAACTTTCGATTTACGGTATTAATTATTGTGCCGATCAGACCATTTCTCCGGCAATTCTTCTTCCCTCGGCATCGCTCGCCACATAATCCTCAATGGTCGGCTTAGCGATGAAAGTGGATTTCGCAATGGTGTTTTCCACCACTTCGGCGATCTGTAAAAACCCGATTTTGTCAGCGAGGAAAGCATTTACCGCTATCTCATTCGCGGCATTCATCACACAGGCTTTATTTCCGCCATCGCGCATCGCATCATAAGCGATTCCGAGACAGGAAAAAGTTTCTGTGTCCGGCTTTTCAAAATTCAGCGCGGGATAATTCATAAAATCGAAGCGCGGGAAATCAGATTTCAGCCTGTCGGGATAGCCGAATGCGTACTGGATCGGCAGCTTCATATCCGGCAAACCCATTTGCGCTTTCATGCTGCCATCACGGAACTGCACGAGCGAATGCACAATGCTTTGCGGGTGAACGATGACATCAATTTGTTCCGGCTTCAGATGAAAAAGCCATTTTGCTTCAATGACTTCGCACCCTTTATTCATGAGCGTTGCGGAGTCGATCGTCACCTTCGCGCCCATTGCCCAGTTCGGATGCTTCAGCGCTTCTTTTTTAGTGACATGCAAAAGCTCTTCGCGTTTTTTTCCGCGGAAGGGTCCGCCGGATGCAGTGAGATAAATTTTCTCGATCGGGTTCTGAAATTCTCCGGCCATACATTGGAAAATGGCAGAATGTTCGGAATCGACCGGGTAAAGATTGACGGCAGATTTTTTTGCTTCGGCGGTGATAATATCTCCTGCCACAACAAGTGTTTCTTTATTGGCAAGCGCAATTTGTTTACCTGCTTTTATCGCAGCGAGCGTAGAATGCAACCCGGCATAACCTACAATCGCAGCCAGCACCATGTCGATCGAATCCATGCGCACCACATCCGCCAGCGCGTCAATTCCACCGTACACTTTTATGCCTTCATCAAGCAATACGTTTTTCACTTTCGCCAATTGAGCCGCGTCATTAATCACAACCACATTCGGCCTGAACTTCAACGCCTGCTGAATCAGTAAATCAGAATTATTCCCTGCCGCCAAAACCTCCACCACAAAACTTTCCGGATTCGCAGCGATAACTTCCAGCGCCTGCGTTCCGATAGAACCGGTTGAACCTAAAATGGCGAGATGTTTTTTGGGAGTTTCGGGCTGTGGCATGTCTTGGGTACGAATTACGAATGGGTACGAATGTACGAAGCGTACGAATTACGAATGGGTACAAATATACGAAGCGTACGAATGTACGAATCATGTCAGGCAAAATCACGCTTGCAGTCATTCGTATATTCCTATCTATTCATAATTCTCCCAATCTAAACAGTTATACAATAACTCCATTCGCTTATTCGAACAAGGTTTTAAAAATTGCAATTGTGGGTATGTTTGAATATGAAAAGCTTATTCCTGTTTTCAATTTTCTTGTTGCCGCAATTTACCTTTGCGCAGGGCGAATTCCACGTTGCTCTGATTTCTGATCCGGATGGTTATGTTTTTATCCGCTCAGGGCCCGGTAAAGAAAGTCCGGTGATAGATACACTTTACGAAAATGATTTTTTTTACTGTTATGGCGATACGGGCCAGAGCTGGGTTTCTGTGCAGGGGCCTGCTTATGGTAAAACAGGCTATATGCACCATTCCCGCATTGTATATTTCTTCCAGCTGGATTCTGCAAAACAACATCCATTGATACTCTCTGCCTTTAGCGAAATTGTTACTGCTACAAACGCTTCTTTCAATTCAAAAGCAAAATATAATTCGGAAGAACAAATTACGTTGAACAAAAAACGGGATGAAATTTACGAGGGAAAATATTGCCCGGCATACCATGCATTTGTAACCCTTTTCATCACACAACCTGATTCCATTCTGCTTGTCGCATTCTTCAAAACCTTACAACCGCTTTC